>DAHXJB010000079.1:0-15414 GCA_027372455.1 Chloroflexota bacterium
CGGGCGTCGAGATGTTCAAGAAGCTACTGGATCAAGGGCAGGCTGGGGACAACATCGGGTGTTTGCTGAGGGGGGTAGAGCGGACGGACGTAGAGCGAGGGCAGGTGTTGGCGAAGCCTGGGTCGATCAAGCCGCACACGAGGTTTGCGGGGCAGGTATACGTATTGGGGAAGGAAGAGGGTGGGAGGCACACACCGTTCTTCAATGGGTACCGGCCGCAGTTTTACTTGAGGACGACGGACGTGACCGGGTCGATCAAGCTACCTGAGGGGGTAGAGATGGTGATGCCCGGTGACAACGTGCGGATGGAGATCGAGTTGATCCAGCCGATAGCGTTGGAAGAGGGGTTGCGGTTTGCAATCCGAGAGGGTGGTCGCACGGTGGGAGCCGGTGTGGTCACCAAGATTATCGAGTAGGTAGCCGAAGGACCGAGAGGAAGAAATGCCAAAGCAGCGGATCCGCATTCGCCTGAAGGCGTTCGATCACAGGATCTTGGATCAGTCGGCCGCGCAGATTGTGGATACTGCCGAGCGGACGGGGGCGGCAGTGGCTGGGCCGGTGCCACTGCCCACCAGGGTAGAGAAGTACACCGTTATCCGCTCGCCCTTTATCGACAAGGATTCTCGAGAGCAGTTCGAGATCCGGACCCACAAGCGGCTGATTGATGTGCTGGAGCCGACCTCCAAGACGATCGATGCGTTGACCAGGCTGAACCTGCCGGCCGGGGTAGATATCGAGATAAAGTTGTAATCATAGGGTCGCGGGACTGAGGACTGAGGACTGGGGACTGAGGGCCCCTCGGCCTTCAGTCCACGGTCCTCAGTCCTGGGTGTTGGGAGTTGGGCATGATCGAGGGAATCATGGGCCGGAAGGTCGGCATGACCAGGGTTTTCGAGGAAGGGCGTGGGATGATTGCGGTGACGGTCATCCAAGCCGGCCCATGCTACGTGACCCAGGTCAAGTCGTCTGGTACGGACGGGTACGAAGCGGTGCAGGTTGGTTTCGAAGAGAGCCGCAGATTGAATAAGGGTGAGCGAGGGCACCTGGCCAAGAACGGGCTGCCCATGCTGGAGCATCTGGTCGAGTTTCGGACTGACGGAGCGCCGGATGCGAAAGTGGGCGACAGGATCGACGTGGGCGTTTTCAGTCCTGGCGATTTGGTGACCGTGACTGGCCAGAGTAAGGGTCGGGGCTTTACCGGCGTAGTCAAGCGCCACGGTTTCCGGGGCGGCCCGAAGACCCACGGTCAATCGGATCGCCATCGGGCACCCGGCTCCATCGGGTCTTCCACGACCCCAGGCCGTGTGTTGAAGGGGACCCGAATGGCCGGCCACTCCGGGGACGCGCAGGTCACCGTGAAGAATCTTCGGGTGGTGCGTTGCGACACCGAGAGGAACCTGGTGATCGTTGAGGGAGCGGTCCCGGGTGCAGCCAAGGGGTTGCTGGTGCTCCGTCGTAGCGGCAGACGGGAGGGATAAGATCAAATGACGCAGGTTAACATTCTGAGCATGACCGGCGAAGTGGTCGGCCAGATGGAATTGGACAACCACGTCTTCGGGATCGATCCGAACCCGGCCGTCGTCCATCAAGCGGTGGTGTGCCAGCTGGCCAACGCTAGACGCGGAACCGCGGACAGTCAGACGCGGGGCGAGGTGAGCGCCTCGGGCTCGAAGCTGTGGCGGCAGAAGGGGACAGGGCGGGCTCGCCAGGGGAGTCGGCGTGCACCTCATTGGAAGGGTGGCGGAGTGGCATTTGGGCCCCATCCGCGAAGCTATGCTCAGGCCCTGCCACGCAAGATGCGAAGGTTGGCTCTCAGGTCGGCGCTGTCTGCTATGGTGTCCGAGGAGCAGTTGTTGGTGTTGGATCGGTTCGAGGTGACCGAGGCGAAGACGAAGGAGATGGTTGCGCTGCTCAGAGGGCTTGGTGTAGAGGGGAAGGCAATGCTCGTCTTGCCGGTCATGGACGAGCAGGTGAAGAAGGCGGGTCACAATATCCCTGAGCTGCTCACCGTGGTGCCAAGCACGATGAACCTGTTGGATCTGTTGAGCCGCGACCGGGTGGTCATGACCGTGGATGCGGTTGAGGCGATAACGGCGTGGTTAGGGGGGCACTGAGCTATGGAGATTTGGCAGGTTATCGAACGACCGCTGATCACCGAGAAGAACACCAACCAGGTGGCTGAAGGGAAATACACCTTCCAGGTTGCTCGGAACGCTAACAAGGTACAGATCCGTGAGGCCGTGGAGAAGATCTTCAAGGTCGAAGTTACTGACGTGAACGTGATCAACGTACGCGGCAAGGAGCGGGGCATAGGGCGCCGAAAGGGTACGTCGCCGAATTGGAAGAAGGCGATCGTGACCCTCAAGCCTGACCAGCGTATCGAGGAGCTGTACGAGGGAGTCTAGGGAGGTTCGGCAGGTGCCAATTAAAGCTTTCAAGCCGACGTCGGCCGGCCGGCGAGGGATGACCGGTCTGACTTTCGAGGAGATAACCAAGGACAAGCCGGAGAAGTCGCTTACTTCGCCTCTGAAGAGTAACGCGGGGCGTAACGCGAACGGGCGTGTTACCGTGCGCCACCGAGGTGGCGGCAGCAAGCGGAAGTACCGCATCATCGATCTGAAGCGCGAGAGGATGGGAGTGCCGGCGGTCGTGGAGGCGATCGAGTACGACCCGAATCGCTCAGCGAGGATCGCGCTGGTGCGCTACGAAGACGGTGAGAAGCGCTACGTCCTGGCTACCAACGGGCTGAAGGTTGGGCAGCGGATTATGTCGGGGCCGGATGCCGAATTGGCCCGCGGGAACACGTTGCCACTCAGTTCCATTCCTGTGGGCACCCAGATCCACGGCATAGAGCTGTACCCGGGGAGGGGCGCCCAGTTGGTGCGGAGTGCGGGAGTTGCGGCTCAGTTGATGGCAAAAGAGGGCGAGCGTGCACAGGTTCGGTTGCCTTCCGGAGAGGTGAGGGTAGTGAGCACTCGCTGCATGGCTACCGTCGGGCAGGTTGGCAACGCGGATCACGGTCTGGTGAAGGTTGGGAAGGCCGGTCGGACACGGCACATGGGTTTCCGGCCCACTGTTCGCGGTTCGGCCATGACGCCGAGGGACCATCCTCACGGTGGTGGCGAGGGTAAGGCCCCCATCGGCGGGCAGCCCCAGACCCCCTGGGGGAAGCCTGCCATGGGCTTCAAGACGCGGCGCCGCAAACTGGGTAAAGAGTTGATTATCAAGCCGAGGAAGTCGGGTCGATGACCTCTGGTGGGAGGTAGGGATGTCCCGTTCTTTGAAGAAGGGGCCGTACGTGGACGGCCGGTTGCTGCGGAAAATTGAGGTGCTCAACGCAACCGGAGAGCGCCGGGTCATTCGGACTTGGTCGAGGGATTCGACCATCTTCCCGCAAATGGTGGGGCATACCATCGCGGTGCATGACGGCCGCAGGCATGTGCCGATATACATTAGCGAGAATATGGTAGGGCACAAGCTGGGCGAGTTCGCACCGACGCGCCACTTCCGGGGTCATGTGGGCCGGGGCGAGAAGTCTACCTCGGTGCGATAGGAGAAGACGATGGAAGTTCGGGCAATTGCCAGGCACATCCAGATGTCTCCGAGGAAGGTGCGCCTGGTCGGTAACGCCATAAAGGGGAAGAGTGTGCGTGAGGCTATGGCGGCCCTGCTGCTGATCCCCAACAAGGCAGGGGATCCGATAGCGAAGGCGGTCAAGTCGGCTGCCGCGAATGCAGAGAACAACTACAATCTTTCTACCGATGATCTGTACGTGGTGCAGGTAGTTGCTGACCCCGATCGGAGCCTGAAGAGGTTCCGAGCGAGGGCGAGGGGCCGTGCGGCACCCATCATCAAGCGCTCCAGCCACATTACAGTGGTGGTCAAGGAGAGGGAGGCATAGCTAAGTGGGTCAGAAAGTCCATCCGGTTGGCTTTCGTCTAGGAGTAATCAAGGATTGGCAGTCGAAGTGGTACGCCGACAAGGGGTACACGAATCTTTTGCATGAAGATCTTCGCGTGCGTCGCATGCTCATGAAGCGATTGGCGGACGCGGGCGTGCCGCGGGTGGAGATCGAGCGCTCTGCCAATCAGATGACGGTTACGATTCACTCGGCCAATCCGGGCATCGTCATCGGCAAGAGTGGCGCGAAGGTGGAGGAGCTGCGCCGCGAGCTGGAGTCCATCACCGGCAAGAAGGTGAGAGTGACCATCCAGGAGATCCGCCAACCGGAAGTGGATGCGACCCTAGTGGCGCGCAGTGTGGCAGAGCAGTTGGAGCGGCGGGTTGCATTCCGGCGCGCGATGAAGCAGGCCGTGGGCCGTGCCATCAAGTCAGGGGCGAAGGGTGTGAGGATCGCGTGCTCCGGCCGGTTGGGTGGCGCCGAGATGTCCCGACGAGAGTGGGAGCGCGAGGGGCGTGTGCCTCTGCACACGCTTCGAGCCGACATTGATTTTGGACAGGCTGAGGCGCTGACGACCTTCGGCATCGTTGGCGTGAAGTGCTGGGTTTACAGGGGCGACGTCTTGCCTCCGGCTAAAGAGCAGCAGCCGGCCGAAACTCCGGCCGCGGCGGCAGCCGGCGCATAGGCAAGACGCAGGAGGCCGGAGCTTCACAGCCTATCCCCGGATGGGTGGGTGAACAGTCCGGCCCCTTGTGGTCGCTAGCTATCTTGCGGGAGTAGGTCAATGTTGCAGCCCAAGCGGGTCAAGCATAGGAAAGTCCACCGGGGTCACATGAACGGGATCGCTACGGGTGGCGTGACCGTAGCCTTTGGAGAATTTGGCCTCCAGGCGGAGGAGGCTGCTTGGATCACCGCCCGGCAGATCGAAGCGGCAAGGCGCACCATTACCCATCACCTCAAGCGGGGTGGCAAGGTTTGGATAAGGATATTCCCGGACCATTCCGTGACGAAGAAGCCGGCCGAGACACGAATGGGTAGTGGCAAGGGTGCTCCGGACCACTGGGTGGCAGTGGTGAAGCCGGGACGGGTGATTTTTGAGGTAGGGGGGGTGGAGGAGGAGTTGGCTCGTGAAGCGTTGCGACTAGCCTCGCACAAGCTTCCCCTGGAGACAAAGTTCTTGGTGAGAGAGGAAGCGCAGGCGGATGAAACCATCGGAAGTGCGTAACCTCAGCGAAGATGAGATCAGGGCGAAGGTTCGAGAGAACCTCGAGGAGCTGTTCAGGCTGAGGCTCAGGCAGGCGTCCCGGCAGCTCAGCAACACCGCCCACGTGAGGGAAGTGCGCAGGGATATCGCCCGTCTCAAGACTCGGGAACGAGAGCTGGAGTTGGAGAAAGCGGCGAGCAATGACTAACAACGAGAATTCTGTCGGGCCTGCCGGCAGGCGCAAGACGAGGGAAGGCGTCGTGGTGAGCGACAAAATGGAGAAGACCGTCGTCGTGTCGGTGGAGACGATGAAGCGCCATCCTCTGTATGGCAAGACGATGCGTACCTCCAAGAAGTACAAGGCCCACGACGAAGAGAATCGCAGCAAGGTGGGAGATCGCGTTCGCATCAGGGAGACACGGCCGCTCAGCAAGGAGAAGAGGTGGGTGGTTGAGGAGATCCTGCGGCGCGAGGAGGGCGCTGCCCTGTAAGCCGATCGAAGGATCGCTGGGGTACAGCCTCACCTGCCCGGTAGACAGAGAGTGACGAGGAGCAAGATCTCATGATTCAACCGCAGACGCGCTTGAAGGTTGCTGACAACACAGGGGCTAAGCAGCTCATGTGCATTCGTGTCCTGGGCGGTGGGGCGAAACCATATGCGACCGTGGGCGACGTCATCGTTGCGTCGGTCAAGCAGGCGGTGCCGGGCGGGGCGGTGAAGAAGGGGGACGTGGTCAAGGCCGTGGTGGTGCGGACTGTCAAGGAGTACGGCCGGCCCGACGGCTCCTACATCCGGTTCGATGAGAACGCCGCCGTCATCCTTTCCGACAAGAACAATCCGAAGGGCACCCGCATCTTTGGCCCTGTGGCCCGGGAGCTTAGGGAACGGAACTACATGAAGATCATCTCGCTGGCTCCGGAAGTGCTGTAGGCCGGCGAGGCTTCAGGTGAGGGTAACAGGAGTGAAGATCAGACGCGACGATACCGTCGAGATCATAGCAGGGAAAGACAAAGGCAAGCGGGGCAAGGTGCGGCAGGGGATGCCTGCCGAGAACAAGGTCGTTGTTGCCGAACTCAACATTTCGAAGAAGCACGTGAAGAAGGGCGATCCGAAGCGTCAACCTGGTATTATTGATGTGGAGATGCCGATCCACGTGTCGAATGTGATGTTGGTGTGCCCGGAGTGCAATGCCAAGACACGGGTCGGACACCGGCTGTTGGAGAATGGCAAGAAGGTCCGGGTCTGCAAACAGTGCAACGAGGTCATCCCGGAGCGAGGGATCACCAAGAGTTAGCCGTCAAGAAGTCTTTGATTGTTCTGGGGGCACCCCGGATCTCTGGTAGGGTCTGCGGCCCCTTGGACCCCCGGAGAAGTATCTGGGAGCTGTGGGGAGAGTAGGAATGCCACGTCTGAAAGACAGGTACGAGCGCGAGGTTGTTGGAGCGCTCAAGAGCGAGTTCAATTACCAGAACCCGATGCAGGTGCCTCGGCTATCCAAGATCGTGGTGAACATCGGTCTGGGTGAGGCCATCAGCAATGCCAAGGCTCTGGATGCTGCCGTGCGTGACATCTCGGACATAGCTGGGCAGCGACCGGTGATAACCAGGGCCAAGCGATCCATCGCGGCGTTCCGGTTGCGGACCGGCATGCCCATCGGGGCGATGGTGACCCTCCGAGGAGACCGGATGTGGGAGTTCCTGGACCGGCTCTGCAACACGGCGTTGCCCAGGGTTCGGGACTTCCAGGGTGTCTCGGCAAAGGCTTTTGACGGGCGAGGGAACTACACCCTGGGCCTGAAAGAGCAACTGGTGTTTCCCGAGATCGATTATGACAAAATCGACAAAGTTCGGGGCATGGAGATCAGCGTCGTCACGACGGCTAGGACCGACGAGGAAGCCCGGCGGCTGCTGGGGTTGCTTGGAGTACCCTTTGCCAAGGCCTGACGGCAAAGAGAGATCTGAGGGTCATCAAGGAGAGTAACTTGGCGAAGAAGTCGTTGGTTGTCAAAGCTATGCGTCCGCCAAAGTTCAAGGTGCAGCAGCATAATCGCTGCGCGCTGTGTGGTCGGCCTAGAGCGTACATGCGGAAGTTTGCGATGTGCAGGATCTGCTTCCGGAAGTTGGCTCTGGCGGGGGAGATCCCTGGAGTTACCAAGTCGAGCTGGTAACCCCGGCATGCGGCAGAGCTCTGGGCGCTGTTGTTGAGGAAGGTGACATGAACTTAACGGATCCGATCGGGGACATGCTGACCAGGATACGGAATGCCATCCAGGCTCGCCACGACTCGGTGACGGTTCCGCTCTCGCGAGAGAAGGTGGCCGTCGCGCGGGTGCTCAAGGACGAAGGCTTCATTCGTGACTTTGAGATGGTCAGGGAGAAGAGCGGGAAGTCCCGGGCTTTCCGAATCCATCTCAAGTATGTTGGCAAGAAGGAGCCTGTGGTGACAGGGCTGCGGCGAATTAGCAAGCCTGGACTGCGAGTGTACAGCGGCAGCAAGTCCATTCCGCTGGTGTATGGCGGGCTCGGGGTTGCTGTTCTCTCCACTCCTGCCGGCGTTGTCAGCGGTCGCAAGGCCCGACAGATGAACGTAGGGGGCGAGGTGCTCTGCTACGTTTGGTAGCTTACCTCTTCACCCCCTCGCCCTTCGGAAGGGGTTCGGGGTGAGGGTATTGGAGAAGGCAACATGTCCAGAATCGGCAAGATGCCAATCGCTGTACCGCAGGGGGTGCAGGTAGAGATCGAAGGAAGCAGGGTAACCGTGAAGGGGCCGAAGGGCACCCTGATGCGGGAGTTGCACCCGGATATGAAGATCGAGCGGCAGGATGCAAGCCTGCTGGTCAGCCGGCCTACCGATAGCCGGATCCACCGCTCGCTCCATGGCCTTACCAGGACGCTGGTCGCCAACATGGTGGAGGGCGTCTCGAACGGGTTCATTCGGCGGCTGGAGGTCGCTGGGGTAGGGTACCGGGCACAGCAGCTGGGCAAGGTCGTGGTCCTGCAGCTCGGTTTCTCGCATCCTGTCCAGGTGGAGCCGCCCGAAGGCATCACCATTGGGGTAGAGGGTACTAACAGGATCGTTGTGAGTGGTATTGACAAGCAGTTGGTCGGCGAGATCGCTGCTCGGATCAGAGCAGTCAAGCCGCCCGAGCCTTACAAGGGCAAGGGCATTAAGTTCGCCGAGGAGCAGGTCCGCAGGAAGGTCGGAAAGACCGGCGGCAAGAAGAAGTAGGGCCAGGGGAGGTAGGCTTGATTAAGGCATCGAACACGAGATCGGCCAGGCTAAAGCGACATCGCCGACTGAGGGCCAAGATCGAGGGGGCTCCCTCGAGGCCGCGCCTTGCCGTTTTCAGAAGCCTCAACCACATATACGCGCAGGTGATTGACGACACCACTGGCTCGACTCTCGTGGCCGCGTCGGACATAGATGCGGCCATTCGGAGTGAGCTAAAAGGTAGCAAGACCGACCATGCCAAGGCCGTCGGCGAGGCGGTGGCAAAGCGCGCCCTGGAGCGTGGAATCAACCAGGTAGTGTTCGATAGGGGCGGTTTTGTGTAGCACGGGCGCGTGAGGGCGCTGGCGGATGCCGCCAGGAGCGCCGGCCTGGAGTTCTGAAAGAGGCGGGAATGGCAAAGATTGATCCATCGGGTCTAACCCTGGAAGAGAGAGTTGTAAAGGTCAACCGGGTCGCCAAGGTGGTGAAGGGTGGCCGGCGCTTCAGCTTCAGCGCAGTGGTCGTGGTGGGTGACGGTCAAGGCATTGTGGGGGCTGGCCTGGGGAAGGCCAATGAGGTTCCCGACGCAATCCGCAAGGGTGCGGAGGACGCGAAGAAGAACCTCGTTCAGGTCCCTCTGCAGGGAAACACCATTCCTCATCAGGTGCTGGCCGACTTCGGTGCGGCCAAGGTGCTGCTGAAGCCTGCATCACCCGGTACGGGCGTTATCGCGGGCGGCGGGGTTCGCGCTGTGATCGAAGCCGCTGGGGTCAGGGACGTGCTTACCAAGTCGCTTGGAAGCGCCAACGCCATAAACGTGGTGCAGGCGACGATGAACGGCCTGAAGATGCTGAAGGATCCCGAGAAGGTGGCGCAGCAGCGAGGCAAGAAGCTGAGCGACCTGGTAGGGAGGAGTGCTACCGTTGGCTAAGAAGCTAGTGATTACCTGGACGAAGAGTGCCATAGGCTACTCGCAGCGACAGAAGGATACGATCCGTTCGCTGGGCCTCCGGCGTCTCCATCAACGGATCGAGAAGCCCGACACCGCTGAGTTTCGCGGCATGGTTGACAAGGTGAGGCATCTGCTCACGGTGGAAGAAGAGGAAGAATGAGACTGCATGAATTGGCGCCGGCTGAGGGTGCTAAGAAGGATAGGAAGAGAGTGGGGCGTGGCAATGGCTCGGGCCACGGGACGTTTTCGGGACGTGGCTCGAAAGGCCAGAAAGCGCGCTCGGGCGGCCAGGTCAACCCGCGATTTGAGGGTGGCCAGGTGCCCATGGTGCTGCGTCTGCCCCACAAGCGGGGCTTCACCAACATTTTTAAGGAACGGTACCACCTGGTGAATCTGGATGGTCTGGATCGGTTTGAGTCCGGCAGCGAGGTCACACCCGAAGCGCTGGCGGCGGCAGGCATCATTCGCGATGTTGACTTGCCGGTGAAGCTGCTCGGAAGGGGAGAGATCTCGAAGCAGTTGACCATCCGGGTACACAAATGGTCGCAGAGCGCTCAGCAGAAGGTCGAGGCGGCAGGTGGTGCCCTCGAAAGGCTAACCGGATGATCGATTCTCTTGTTAGTGCATTCAGAATACCTGATCTTCGCCGCAAGCTGTTGTACACGTTCGGCATGCTGGTGGTGTTTCGATTCATCGCGCATGTCCCTGTTCCTGGTGTCAACGCTCAGGCGCTAACGCGGCTGTTTGAAACCAATCAGTTGATCGGTATGCTGAACCTGTTTTCTGGCGGTGCCATGAAGAGTTTTTCGGTCGCCGCCATGGGCGTGTATCCGTACATTACGGCGTCCATCATTATGCAGTTGTTAATTCCCATGGTGCCGATGTTGCAGGAACTCTCGAAGGAGGGAGAGTCCGGCCGGAATAAGATCAACCAGTATACCCACTGGTTGACGGTGCCGCTAGCGTTCCTTCAGGCACTGGGGACCGGGTCGTTGCTGGCAAGCAGTCAGTTGGGTGTGATCAGCAACTTCAATCTTGTCACGAACACTTTGCCGACGCTGGCCATCCTGATCAGCATGACGGCCGGTACCATGTTGCTGATCTGGATCGGTGAGTTGATCACCGAGAACGGGATCGGCAATGGCATCTCGATCATCATCTTTGGTGGTATCGTGGCCGGTCTGCCGACGACCGTTGGACAGTCGGTGTTTGCCGGTACCAACTATGTGGGTCTCCTGGTGTTCGGTGTTCTCGGGCTCCTGACCATCGCGGCGATAGTGGTGGTGCAGGAGGCTCAGCGTCGGATCCCGGTGCAGTTTGCGAAGAGGATTCGAGGGACGCGGATGTACGGTGGCAGCACCACCCACATTCCGATCAGGGTGAATTCCGCCGGCATGATCCCACTGATCTTTGCCATGTCAATCATGCTGTTCCCCGGCACTGTGGCTCAATACTTCATGTATTCGGGCGGGATGCTTGGGGAGGTGGCGACTTTTGTCGCTACGGTGTTTAACCCAACCCATGTTGTGTATTGGGTGCTCTACTTCCTGATGGTGGTCGCGTTCACCTTCTTCTACACGTTGGTGATCTTTCAACAGCAGAATATTCCCGAGAGTTTGCAGAAGAACGGCGGGTTCATCCCTGGCATTCGACCCGGGCGCCCTACCGGCGAGTATCTGAACAAGGTTCTCATCCGCATTACCTGGTTTGGAGCTGCCTTCCTCGGTGTGGTGGCTGTTCTACCGTTCTTCGTTCAGAACCTGACCAGCGTTCAGGCGCTGAGCCTGAGTAGCACTGCTCTGCTGATTGTGGTTGGTGTCGTGCTGGATACCATCAAGCAGTTGGAGTCTCAGCTGCTGATGCGCAATTATCAGGGTTTCATCAAGTAGGGAGGAGCGCCGGTGTTCGTGGTGTTCCTGGGCCCGCCGGGTGCCGGAAAAGGTACTCAGGCTGGGCTGGTTGCGGAAAAGATGGGGCTGCTCCATCTGGCAACCGGCGACATTCTGCGCGAGGCTGTCAGGCAGGAGACCGAGCTGGGCAAGCAGGCTAAAGGGTACATGGATAGGGGCGAGCTGGTGCCCGATTCGCTTGTTGTCGATCTGGTGGTTGATCGCTTGTCTCGGCCGGACGCGAGCGGGGGGGCAGTTCTTGATGGCTTCCCACGGAACACCGCGCAGGCTGAGGCTCTTGACCGCGCGCTGGCCCGGCGAAACGACAAGGTGAACGTTGCGGTATACCTGAAGGTTTCTGAGGCCGCTCTGGTCAAGAGACTCAGCGGCCGGTGGGAATGTGGGGTCTGCAGGACCCCGTATCACGAAGAGAGCAAGCCGCCCAGGAAGCCTGGGGTGTGTGATGTTTGCGGTGGCACACTTGTCCAGAGAGCGGACGACCGGCCGGAGACCGTACGTAAGAGGCTGGAAGTTTACTTCGATCAGACCGCGCCACTACTTGAATACTACCGCCGAAGGGGCGTACTGGCGGAGGTCAATGGGGAGCAGCCCATTCCTGAGGTGACGCGCCGGGTGATGGAGTCGGTTGAGGCTAGGATAGTTCAGTAGGGCTAGGAGCTGGCGAAGCGTTGAGCGGAATCAAGGCGGATGCCCTGCAAGTTGAAGGGGTCGTGACCGAAGCGTTGCCTAACGCAATGTTCAGGGTTGAATTGGAGACCGGGCACAGGGTGCTTGCCCACGTTTCGGGCAAGATCAGGCTCAACTTTATCAGGATCTTGCCTGGCGACAGGGTCAAGCTGGAGCTGTCGCCATATGACCTCTCGAGAGGTCGGATAGTCTATCGATCAACGAGATAGGGTTGGAGTGGAGACCAATGAAGGTATCGGCGTCGGTTAAGCCGCGCTGCGAGAAGTGCAAAGTGATCCGGCGGCGCGGAGTTGTAATGGTGATCTGCAGCAATCCCCGGCACAAGCAGCGCCAGGGATAAGAGAGAGGGAAACGGGGTGAATGGGAGACGGGGCGAAAGGCTGCTGTCTCCCCGTCACTAGTGCTTCGACACAGTGAAGGTGATGGTTACTGTCATGCTGAGCGAAGCGAAGCATCTCCACATTCCGCCGAGGAGATCCTTCGCTATCGCTCAGGATGACACTGGTCAGAACCATTGTGTCGCCGCACTAGTCTGGACAACGGGACTCTTGGGATATAGAGAAAGGAGGCGGTAGTGGCCCGTATTTCAGGGGTTGATATACCGCGAGACAAGCGAGTAGAGGTAGCCTTGACCTACATTTACGGTATCGGCCCGGCTACCAGCCAGAAGATCCTTGGCAGGACCAGGATTAGTCCGGACACCAGGGTCAAGAACCTTACCGAAGACGAAGTAGCGCGACTGAGAGAGGCCATCGACCGCGAGTACAAGGTTGAGGGCGATTTGCGCCGAGAAGTCAACCTGAACATCAAGCGGCTGATTGAGATCGGTTGTTATCGTGGAGTCAGGCACAGGAGAGGGCTGCCGGTACATGGGCAGCGCACCAGGACCAACGCACGCACGAAGCGTGGTCCGAGGCGAACGGTAGCCGGACGCAAGAAGGCATCAGCGAAGAAGTAGTCGGCGTGCTCTGGAGCGTACTCTCCAGAGCGGGCCGCAAGATTAGGCGCAAAAGGAGTATCGGTTGGCTGACAGGAGACGCGCACCGCGGGTCAGGAGAAGAGAGCGGAAGCAGGTTCCGCGTGGTAACGCCTACATTCAGTCGAGCTTCAACAATACCATTGTGACCATCACGGACCCCGACGGCAATGCCATTGCCTGGGGGAGTGCGGGAACCGCTGGGTTCAAGGGCTCCAGAAAGAGCACCCCTTATGCGGCGGGGCTGGCAGCCGAGGGTGCGGCCAGAAGGGCCATGGAGCACGGGCTGCGTCAGGTCGAGGTGTACGTGAAGGGCCCTGGGTCGGGACGTGAGGCGGCTATCAGGTCGTTGCAGGCTGCTGGGCTCACCATCAGTGCAATTACCGATGTGACGCCCATCCCTCATAACGGGTGCCGTCCGCCCAAGAAGCGTCGCGTCTAGGAGATGAAGCAGTCAGCCGTCAGCAGTCAGCTATCAGCGAGGCTCGAATGGCGGCATTGACGGGAGTACTCGGGCGGCATGGCCAGCTCGAGATTGGTTGTTCTTTGCTAAGCACGTTCTTTGTGCTGGAAGCTGATAGCTGGAAGCTGATAGCTAATCAGGAGGTCGGATGGCAAGATACACGGATGCCGTGTGCCGGCTCTGCCGGCGACAGGGTGTGAAACTGTTCTTGAAGGGTGACAAGTGCTTCACCCCCAAGTGCCCGGTGGAACGCCGAGCCTACGCTCCTGGCGAACATGGACAGAGGCGGAGGAAGGTCTCGGAGTACGGGTCTCAGCTGAAAGAGAAGCAGAAGGTTCGCAACATTTATGGCGTGCTCGAGCAGCAGTTCCGGAAGCATTTCGAGGAGGCTGAGCGGCGCCCTGGCATCACGGGTGAGAATCTTCTGCAGATCCTCGAGATGAGGCTGGACAACGTGGTGTACCGATTCGGCTGGGCATCTTCACGGAATCAGGCCCGGCAGCTGGTTCGCCACGGGCATTTCAAGCTGCGTGGTCGGAAGACAGACATACCTTCGGCTCAAGTCAAGCCTGGAGACATCATTAGCGTTCACGATGGGAGTAGAGACAACGAGTACTTCCAGATGGTGATTCCCTCGATGGCCAAGAAGACCATTCCGAAGTGGTTGAGCTTGGACGCGGACGGGATGTCTGGACGTGTTCTGGCTGCGCCGTCTCGAGAAGAGATAGACACCAACGTCAGCGAGCAACTGGTGGTGGAGTTCTACTCTAGGTAAGATCTCGAGGATGACAGTGTCACGGCTGGCCAGGAAGGGGAGAGATCCTTACTGGAGCCGTTTCTCCCGGAATTACGAAGGAGGCTTCAGCCTTGCTGGAAACATATACGCCGAAGGTAGAAAGCATCAAGAGTAGCGAGAATCAGGGGACCTTCCAGATCGATCCTCTCGAGCCTGGATATGGAGTTACCCTGGGCAATGCCCTGCGGCGGGTGTTGCTGTCATCGCTGCCCGGTGCGGCCGTGACTTCCATAAAGATTGATGGGGTCTATCACGAGTTTGCAACGGTCCCTGGTGTTCGTGAGGATACCACGGAACTGATCCTGAACGTCAAGAAGCTGCGGCTGAAGAGCTTCTCCGAACAACCGGTTCAGTTGCGCCTGCAGGCTAAGGGGCCGGGAGTAGTGACCGCCGCGGATATCGTGGCTCCCAGCGATGTGGAGGTAGTGAATCCTGAGCTGCACCTGGCGACTCTGGACTCGCCGGAGGCTTCACTGGAGATGGAATTGGTTGTCGAGCAGGGAAAGGGTTACCTGCCGTCTGATGGTAGAGAGGCTCCTTCCATTGGGGTGATACCGATCGATGCCATCTTCACTCCTGTCCGGAGGGTCAATTACACCGTGGAGCACGTCCGGGTGGGCTCTCGGACCGACCTTGATCGGTTGGTGATGGACATCATCACTGATGGAACCATCAGTCCCACTGATGCCTTGAGCGAGAGTGCCAGCATCCTGGTTGGATATTTCTCAATTTTCAGCGAGTTGGGTCAGGCTGGCAAGCGGGGCGAGAGGGCAGTGATTGGTGCCAGAGCTGCGGTAGGTAAGGATTACGAGCGACCCATCGAGGACCTTGACCTGTCGGTGCGGGCGTACAACTGTCTCAAGCGATCAGGGATCACCAAGATCGGCCAGTTGCTGGAAATGAGCGAGGAGGACCTCCTGGCTGTTCGCAACTTCGGTCAGAAGTCGCTGGACGAGCTGAAGCAGCGGCTTGAGGCGATGGGGTACACTACTCGCTCCGAGAGAGCTGGGGGCGTAGAGGAGGGCCGTCCCACTCCCGCTGAGACAGAGGGTATCGAGGAAGAAGAGGAAGCCGAAGGAGTCGACGAGGACGAGTTGACCGCGGAGGATGTTGGCCCCGGGGTCTATGAGCCCGAGGAAGTAGAGGCCGGCGTCGAAGACGAGGAGTAGGTTAACGGAGGATCTGGCGAGTGAGACATCGTGTAGCTGGCCGAAAGCTGGGAAGGCCCACGGATCACCGGCTGGCCCTGTATAGAAACCTGACCACCGATCTGCTGCGCTACGAGAAGATCCGAACGACCGAGGCCAAGGCCAA
>DAHXJB010000084.1:0-1570 GCA_027372455.1 Chloroflexota bacterium
TGTTGATCTGCACCACCGGTATCTCATGCCGGCCGATCCTCTGGGCGTCGCTGCTGCCGGCGATATCCCCCTCGATCACCGCCATCCGAAGCTCGCCCTTGAGCTGCTCCAGGGTCCGCTCGAGCAGCGTGGTTTTCCCGGCGCCCGGCGAGGCAATCAGATTGATGGTGTATATGCCCTTGCCTCTCAACAGTCGCCGGTTTTCAGCCGCGATGGCGTCGTTGGCCTCAAGTACGTTGCGCAGTACCTTGATCTCCATTGCGTCTCCTCTGGCCTTCGGCCCAGGTAGATGCTTAGAGTCCGTCGGGAAGACCTGGTGACACCCCAGACCCTGCCAGAGGGGCATACGCCCCTCTGGACTCCCCGCTCCAGCACTCGACACTAGCAGATGCGAGGCAGCATCTCTCCCATCAGCACTTGAACAATCCGAGTCCCACCGATCCGGGTCCTCATCAGCACCTTGCCCGCCGGCTCGGGCAGCAGCGTCCCTATGATCCGCGCATCTTCTCCGTATCGAGTGCTTCGCATGGCATCCAGGGCATTGTCGGCCTCCTCGAGAGGCACGATAGCCACCAGCTTTCCCTCGTTTGCCACGTAGAGTGGATCGAAGCCCAACATCTCGCACGCGGCCTGCACAGCGGGTCTGATGGGGATTCGATCCTCATCGATCCGGATGGCGACCCCCGACTGGGCGGCTAGTTCGTTCAGTGTGGTGGCGAGACCGCCGCGGGTTGGATCGCGCAGCGCTCGCAAGTGAGGGGACGCTTCCAGCAGGGCCTGCACCATCCGGTTCAGGGGGGCAACGTCGCTCGCCACCGGGGCTCCGAACTCCAGCCCCTCCCTTTGACTCAACACCGCCATTCCGTGGTCACCTATGTGGCCCGAGAGGAGGACCACGTCGCCCGGCCGGCCGTTGCTGCCCGATATGTCGATCCCCTGAGGCACAATTCCCACCCCGGTGGTGGTGATGAACAGCCCGTCGGCGCCGCCTTTCTCCACCACCTTGGTGTCACCGGTGACCACCTGCACAGCTGCTTCCTCTGCCGCCGCTTTCATGGAAGCCGCAACCTGCTCCAGGGTTTCGATGGGCAAACCCTCTTCCAGGACAAAGCCTGCCGCGAGGTAGAGTGGGGTGGCCCCGACCATGGCGAGGTCGTTGACCGTGCCGCAGACCGCCCGTTTCCCGATGTCGCCACCTTCAAAGAAGCGGGGCTTCACCACGTGGCAGTCGGTTGTGAGGGCAAGACGTGCCTCTCCCGCTCCAGAGCCCTCACCCCGCGAACATGCCCTCTGGCCTGTTTGCGCCTTTCCCATGGTGAGAGGGAAGAGAGAAAGCATTGCATGACCCTCTCCCAGAGGGAGAGGGGAGAGGGGAACCACCGCGGAGTCGTCCATGCGGTTCAGGGCAGGGTTGCCGAAGGCCGGGACGAACACCCGCTGTATCAGCTCCGCACTGAGCTTGCCCCCGCTACCGTGGGCCAGCAGAACCCGATCTACCTTCACGACGACTTGCTTCCTGTCTTATAGTGCTCCGCCACTACTCTTCACACGCAATCCTAACACATAATGC
>DAHXJB010000135.1:0-3279 GCA_027372455.1 Chloroflexota bacterium
ATTGAAGGAGAGAGCCCTGACGATCTCGACCATCTGCTGCTTAGCGACCGTAAGGTTGGAGACTTTCGTGCAGGGATCCAGCTGCAGGTGCAGCAGCGCCATCAGCTTCTCGGTCTGCTCGTTGATGGCTTTCTCCTCGACGACTAGGCCGGAGAAACGGCGGGGCTCGCGACCGATGAAGATGTTTTGAGCGACCGTCAGGTGGGGCATCAGGTTTAACTCCTGGTGGATCATGCTGATCCCCAGCTGCTGCGCGGCTCGGGGGTTCGGAATCTCGACCTCTCTCCCCTTGTAGATCACCCGGCCGGAGTCTTTCCTGTAGACGCCGGACAGCACCTTCATCAGGGTAGACTTGCCGGCCCCATTCTCTCCCACCAGGGCATGCACCTCGCCCGGCAGGATGTCTAGGCTGACGTTCTGGACGGCCAGCACGCCGGGGAAGCTCTTGGATACCTCTCTCAAGCTGACAAGAGGCTCGAGCCCGCCTGAGCCCTTTTCTACGCTGTCAGGCACGATGATTGGATCGTCGCTATCAGGGCGATCTCTAGTCACAGTGGAAGACCTCCTCCATAGAAGCCCACCACTCGCCTTCTTTTCGGGTAGGCAGCGGCTCCTGGCATGGGTCGGTCAACTTCCACCATTCCTGAGTGATGCCATCCTCTGCCATCTTCGCCATATCAGCCGCGAAGTCTTCGCCCACGTACTCGAAGTAGCTGAATAGATACCCGTCTCTGAAGTGGATGGAGTAGTTCCTGATGTTGCAGTCGTGGATGGTCTTCAGCACGCCAGGCCATGGCTCGGCGTGAAGTCGCTTGTACTGCTCCAGCTTCTCAGGCTTAACCCGGATCACCATTCCGTAGCGCCGCACGGCAAACCACCCCCGTTAGAGCTAGATAGCCAATGAACGCGCCGCTCGAGTCTACTGACACAGGTCCATCGCGCCTGCCGGCCCGACGGTGCCGCGTTCCTCGGCTCAGATGCCCGCTACAGTTCCAGGTGTGGTGGAGGAGTGCTTGATCGACGAACTACCAGACTCACCGGAAAGACGATCTCTCGGGGCTCATCCGGGGCCTCCTCAGCCAGCCTGTCCAGCAACAGTTCCGTGGCTCGACGCCCCATCTCATAGGCAGGCTGCGCCACAACGGTGAGAAACGGGTCCATCGCCAACGGCACCGCCAGATCATCGAAGGCAACCAGAGACATCTCCTCGGGTACCCTCACCCCGGCCGCCCGAAGCGCGCCAAAGGCCCCAACCGCGATGAAATTGTTGCCCGCGAACAGGGCAGTTGGCCGAGGAGTGACTTCCAGGGCTTGACGGGCCATCCGGTCGCCGCCCGCCTGAGAGAAGCTGTCATAGAAGATGAGGGATTCGTCGACAGGCACCCCGAATTCCGCCATCGCCCGTCGATACCCGACGACGCGGTCGGCCGCGGTTGAGACAGCCCTAGGTCCATTGAGCACAGCTATTCGACGATGTCCTTGATCCAGAAGATAGCGCATCAACTGGTAAGCCCCATCTTCCGAGTCCCCAAGAACCGAATCCGCTCGAACGCCGGGCACCCTCCGATCGAGCAAGACCGTTGGAACCGAACGGGACTGCAGCAGCGATATCGACTCCGAGGAGGAACGTGCCGGCACCAGGAGTATCCCGTCCACCTGCTTCTGAAGCAGCATGTTCAGGTACTCGCTCTCTTCACTCTCGCTCTCGTCGGTATTGCAGAAGATCACGCTGAAGCCCTGCTCGTTGGCGGCGTCCTCCACGCCGCGGGCCACCGTGGTGAAAAAGGGGTTGGTGATGTCTGTAATAATCAGAGCAATGGTCTTGGTTTGTTTGAAGCGAAGCCCCCGGGCGAGCGCATTGGGAACGTAGTCCAGTTGAGCGATAGCCCGCTCCACCCGTTCCCGCGTTGCCTGTCCGATGTACCCTGAGTTGTTGATAACCCTTGAGACGGTCATCGTGGACACACCCGCCAACTTCGCTACATCGCTAATAGTGCTCACCGGCTATCCAGGACCTTTCGACGGCAATGTTGAATTCGCGAATCAGAAGCATGAGCCGGACGGAGACCACCCCGCCGGAGAAACAGAGGAATACCGGGGCTACATCGCACACCACATGTTACCGTTAACATGTGTTATCGATAACATATCACCCGGCAGGGCCTTTGTCAACAACAAACTGGGCACATAGGCACATGACAGGAATTGCTCACCACGGAGATGACATATTCTGGGCCGAGATCGTGCGATATAGCATGGAAGTGCACTCGCAGGTTGGTCGTGAACACTGGCCTCTGAGACACTAGAAGACCAGACCGGTCCTCCCATGAAGGCAAGGCTTCCGGGATCTTAGGGGAGAACCACCCGGCGACGGCATTCGGACGCAGGGCGCCTGCAAGAGATTTTGGGCCCAAGCCTGTCTAAGGAGATACCGCACATGGTACAGCCTCTGAGAGATGTCTGGATTATGCGCCTCTACCGAGCGTGGCTCGGCCCCGACCAACCCCTTGCAGACCGTTGGGTAGCCTATGGGACCGACCACATCTGGTACAACTTCCCGAACACGGCAGATGGTTGGCGGGAACGGGTCCCGGAGAGAGCGTTCGGGTGGAGCCTGGTTCTGCTTTCCGAAAGGGAAAGCACCGAGATACTACGGAAGTGCGGTGGGACGAGGCCGGCAGGCGGGTAACAGGAGACCGCGAGCCCTGACCCGAACCGCTATCCAGGGGAAACGAGGTAATACCGCATGAGGAAGGCGAGTGTTCGCATCGATGTGACCGACCAGCAGCTCGAAAGACTCCGACATGAAGTGCTCTGCAATCAGAGCCTGTCTGGAGAGCAACGACGTAAGGAGGTCAGGAAGATCATACCGCTGCCGACAGACGGAAGCCCGGTCGATCTCTACCACGACGGGAAGTTTGTGGGAGCTGTGTAGATCCTTTCAGCACCTACCCGCCGTCTTGGATGATGAGGATGGTGCCGATAACCGGCGTAATTACTGGCTTGAGCACTTCGGCCTAGCCGATCTCGACCTCGGGCCAGGCGTCGCGCAGGAAGGTCAATCGTCTCAGTTTGAGTTGGCGCACCGCCAGGCGAGTTGGCCGCCGGTCACGAGGAGCCTACACCTGTGATGCTGAGCGGAGCGAAGCATCTCCTCGTCCGATCCCCGCTCCGTAGCCGCCACTGGAGACCCTTCGCTATCGCTGTTCAGAAACTTCAAACGGCAACTGCCTCCTCATTTGGGACGAGGCGGAAGCCAAGGGCACTGGCCCTCTTGGT
>DAHXJB010000155.1:0-3483 GCA_027372455.1 Chloroflexota bacterium
CTTGAAGCCCAGCTTGAACTCCGGCTTTGGCTGGAACCGGGGCTGCACCGACCGCAGGGACGGACTCGTGGGCACGAAGAGACTGGTCGCCTTGGCCAATACCGGCGCTGGCTGTCCAGTGAGTTGGATCTTGTCGCTGGAATCCACTACCGTTCCATTGACGTCCTTGAGTCGCACGTACACCTTCTCGGTACCCGGAATGTCATTCAGGGTCCAGGGGATAGAGCTGGTGTAAGGCTCCCATGTCGCGCCGGAAAAGTCCGGACGGTTGCTCACCATCATCTGGACCACCTTGCCAACGCTTCCCCAGTTAGAGACCTTCTCGGAGGTGATGGAAAGCTCTACGTTGGGGCTGTCGGTGGTCGGGTCCTTCTCGTTGATGACGACCGGCAGAACCCCCGGCCGAGCCCCGAAATTCTGGACCCAGGTTATCCGTCCGGTGGCATCGGCGACCACGCCGACCCCGAGCTCACGATACTCCGGCTTCAGTATGTTGTCCCGGTGATCCTTGCTGTTCATCCACCCCTTCATGGCGTCCTCCGGGGTGGCAAAGCCCTGGGCCAGGTTCTCCCCCACATAGCACTGGCCCCAGCCATAGGTCGGGTATCCGTGCGCCTTGGCCCGGTCCCAGGGCATGGTGCCATCCTTGGACATGTGGGAGAAGTAGTGGCGGGCGACAAGGTCCCGGGCGTAATCGGTGGCGGTTGCGGCGAGAGTGTCATTCCATTGAAACATCGTGAGGCCGGCCTTGGCTCGTTCCTGATTGGTCAGCTCAAGTATTCTCCAGGCCTGACCACTGAAGTTGACGGAAGGGGAGGCGGCGAGACCTGGTGACGCCTGGAGAAGCAGGAGGAACAGTGTCACGATCGCTATGGCAGGGCGAACAACGTGGCGCATCGCGGTCTCCAAAGTGAGATGAGAATGGTCTCACTCTGAATATCGGTTGCGGAGTGGCTGCTCTTGATGGAAACCGGCCCCTGGAGCGGTTACAGTTGGGTAACAGTCGGTGAGATCAAAACGGAACTTGAGGTGGATCGGTCTGGCGAGCCGGCGCCGGATTCACGGAAGGGGGCCGAACGCTCGGTCCCCTTCCTGAGCTATTCCTGACAGTTGCTTACTGTGCGGCCGGTGCAGCCTGGCCGTTGGAGTTGCTGGGAGCGGCCTGAGGCTTGGCGCCGGGACGGCCGTGCCACTTCCAACGATGGTCCCGCGGGCCGCCGATGAAGCCGCAACCCATCTCGCGCCGAACCGGATGGCCGCCGAATCGGCCGAAGCCGAAGCCGAACCCGAACCCGGGTCTGGCGTTGGTGTTGGCCTTGATCTTGTCGGCCTGTTGCTGGGTCAGTTTACCATCCTTGACGGCCTGGTCCACGGTCTCGTTCCTTGCCTGGGTGAAGGCGCTCTTCAGTTTGTCGGTAGTCGTTCCGAGGTCTGTGGCCAGACGATTCACGAAGAAGTTACGGTAGTTGGTCTTCGCCGCGCTCGTGGCCGGCGTTGACGCTTGGGCGGGCGGCTGGGTCGGCGTGGCGGTGGCCGTCTGAGCCATCGCGGTGCCTACCACGGCGGTAACCCCGAGGGCTAGGATCGCTGTTCCTATCCCGATCATGGTCAATGGTTTTAGAGATCTCATCGAATACCTTTCCAAACAGGGATGAATGTTGCTCCCGCGGTAGGCGAGAGCTGTCTCCTTCCTCCAACTCTCTCAATTGCGCCGCCTGGGGATGGGGAGGTGAGTCTCATTAGCCCGCTTCCCTCGCATGGCGAGCCAGAAAGCTACCATCGCTCATCCCCAGGCGGTTGTTCAGCCTCGATCAAGTCACCTCCTTCCGGAGTACGAATCCGGGCTTTCCGAATCGACAATATCGTCGACCGAAACGAAGGATAACACCAGGGTGATAAACAGATGTAACGTCTTGGTTAAATCTGTGATAAGAGTTGCAAGTCTGGGGCACTCTCTTAGCATCTCTGGCCCCGCCAGTGCGATAACGGAGGACAGCGCGATTGACCTGGAGGTCTGTAAAGGCAGCGGCCCTCAGGCACACCGGCTCGGCGGAGTTGTGATGACCCGCCGCACAGTTGGAGGCAATATCGATGAAAACAGCAGCGTTTCGTGTCGCCTTGACCGCTCTTCTTGTGGTGGTCGCCTGGGCCGGACTGCAGTTCTTTGGACCGCTGTCCGGACCCCTGCACCGTGACTATGCCGGCAGCCCGGTGGTTTCGGCGTCCGCTCAGGCCGCACCCAGTTCCCAGGACTTCTCCACGGTGATCACTCAGGTGGCCAACCAGGTCAAGCCGGCGGTGGTGCAGATCACCACCAGCCAGCTGTCGTTGGGCTCCTTCAGCCAGCCGTCTCAGCAAGTCACGGGGGTTGGCTCAGGGGTGATCTACGACAAGGCAGGTTACATTCTCACCAATGCTCACGTTGTGGCCGGAGCCAGTCAATTGACGGTGGCCCTGCCCGACGGACGTACCTTCGACGGAAAGCTGGTGGGTACCGATACGCAGACCGATCTGGCGGTGGTGCAGATCCAGGGCAGCAACCTGCCGGTGGCCCAGTTGGGGGACTCGGGAAAGTTGCAGGTAGGTGACTGGGTGGTGGCGATTGGAAATGCCCTCGGCCTGCCCGGGGGTCCCACAGTTACCCAGGGCGTGGTGAGCGCCCTGGGCAGGACGGTTCAAGAGCCGCAAAACCAGCAGACCGGGGCAGCCGGGCCCTTCCTGTACGACCTGATCCAGACCGATGCTGCCATCAACCCGGGGAACAGCGGCGGGCCGCTGGTGAACCTGCAGGGTCAGGTGGTCGGCATTGACACCCTGGCGGCGGGGATGGCCGAGCCGGGTGTGCAGGCGCAGGGGATCGGTTTTGCCATCTCCGTCAACAGCGCCATGCCGATTGCCCAGCAATTGGTGGCTCAGGGGCACGTGATCCACCCGTACCTGGGGATCGGCTACACGGCCCTCACGCCGTCCATGGCCCGGCAGTTGGGCATCCCGTCGGGAACCAAGGGGGACGTAATAATCCAGGTGGTGCCTGGGTCTCCGGCGGCACAGGCGGGTCTGAAGTCGGGGGATGTTATCACCAAGGTCGATCAGACGCAGATCACCGACGAGGCCGCCCTCGGCCAGGTGATTAATAGCCATAAGCCTGGAGACACGGTAACGCTGACCATCCAGCGGGGAAATCAGACCATGGAGGTGAAGGTGACGCTGGGGGAGAGGCCCTCCGGTTCGTAGCCGGTCGGGTTGACGAGGGGACGGGCTCTGAGCTTTTCTCAGGGCTCGTTCCATCTACTGAGCCGAGCGCAGCTAGTGCGGCGACACAATGGTTCTGACCAGTGTCATCCTGAGTGTCCCAGGGTTCCGGGAACCCTGTGCGAAGCACAGAAACTTGAAGTTTCTGAACAGCACTAGTGCGGCGACACAATGGTTCTGACCAGTGTCATCCTGAGCGATAGCGAAGGATCTCTTCGGGAGAACGTGGAG
>DAHXJB010000159.1:0-12028 GCA_027372455.1 Chloroflexota bacterium
AGCATCATCCCCACCAGGTTCTTCCCGATGTCGTGGAGGTCCCCCTTCACCGTACCTATGACCACCTTGCCCCTCGGCTTCGCCTGGTTCTGGACCAGCAGGGGCTTAAGCAGGGCAAGTCCCGCCTGCATCGCCCTCGCAGCGATAAGCATCTCCGGGATGTAGAACTCCTGCTTGGCGAACTTCTCGCCGACCACGTCCATGGCTGGGATGAGGGCCTCGTCCAGGATCTCCTGGGGACCCCTCCCGCCGTCCAGGGCAGCCTGGGTGAGTTCCTTCGCCTGCCCGGCGTTACCCTCGATCACCGCTTCCTTCAGTTCACTGTAGTCTGTCACTCTTTCCTCCCGAAACTATTGGTGGCGTTGCCCTGCCGACCCGCTGGTTGCTCCTCGCGTGGCTGCTGTTTTCGCCACGTGTGGATTGTCACGATATCCTCCATCCCCAAAGCCCTGGAGGCCGATCTCGTCCCATGAAATCGCGAGATCGTGAAGTCGAGGGCTATTCTAGCAAAGGCCCGGCCGAAATGGGAATGGATCGACGAGCGCCGGGCGGTTCGACTATCATAGCGCCGCATGGCAGCCGTAAGTTGGACTGAGCAGCTTTCCCTGGATGAGTTCACTTTGGCCATGCGGAAAAGCAGACATCGAATAGGAAAAGCTGTTTAGGTTGGGGAGGAAGAGATGAGCGAAGGAAAGCAGACGATTGCGTTCATTGGGCTCGGCATCATGGGTAGGCCCATGTCCCAGCATCTGATCAAGGCGGGGTACCCGCTGGTCGTGTACGATATCGTTCCCGCCGGGGTGCAGGAGCTGGTGTCGGCGGGGGTCAGCGCGGCCGGCTCTTCGGCCGAGGCAGCCGTGAGGGCCGATGTGGTCATCACCATGTTGCCGGATTCCCCCGACGTTGAGGCCGCCTATCTAGGAAGCAAAGGGGTGCTGGAGGGTGCGAGGCCGGGCACCATTCTCGTGGACATGAGCACCATCTCTCCGACTACCACTAAGAAAGTGGCGGCGGCGGCGGCAAAGCAGAATTGCCTCATGTTGGATGCTCCGGTCAGCGGCGGCGACGTGGGAGCCCGAAATGCCACTTTGTCGATCATGGTGGGTGGCAATGCCGGCGTCTTCGAGAAGGTGAAGCCGATCTTCGAGGTGATGGGGAAGCCGACCCTGTGCGGGGATAGTGGCGCGGGGCAGGTGGTGAAGGCCTGTAACCAGATCCTGGTGGCAGTTACCCTCGTCGGCATGGGTGAAGCCCTTGTCCTGGGATCCAAGGCCGGTGTGGATCCGGAAATCATTGTGAAGGTGCTCCAGGGCGGCCTCGCTCGATGCGGTGTGCTGGAGAACCGGGGTCTCAGGGTAACCAAGAGGGACTTTGCTCCCGGCTTCCGAAGCCGTTTGCACTACAAGGACCTCAACATCATTCGAGAGGCTGGAAAGGCCTACGGCTGCTCTCTGCCCGCCTCCGCCCTGGCCCATGAGCTGTTCGGCGCCATGCAATCGTTGGGATGGGGTGACCTGGACCACTCGGCGGTGGTGAAGGTGATCGAGACCCTGTCCAACGCCGAGGTCAAGGCGCACAATCAGTAGTGGGGGATGGCCCCTCACCCCGACCCTCTCCCCCCGTACTCGGGGGGAGAGGGAGAAGCCGGTTCCCCACTCCCTGCCCGCAGCCTGCGGCGGATCAGCTTCTCTATCTCGACGATCACCAGCCCCGAAGCGGAAACCGCGATCACCAGACCCCACTGAGATGCATTCAACGGGGCAGTCTGCATCACCGGCTGTACGGCCGGCACGTAGATCACCACAAGCTGCAGCAGCGTTCCCAGGAGGAGACCTGCCGCCAGGATTCGATTCGAGAAGAGCCGCGACAAGACCGACTGGTTCTCGGACCTGGCGTTGAGGGCGTTGAAGATCTGAAACAGCACCAGGGTCGTGAATGCCACGGTGCGGGCGGACTCGATGTTTGCTCCTGATTGAAGCTCCAGGGCGAACAAGCCGACGATGCCAATGGCCATCAGTCCCGATATCAGCAGGATACGCAACTGCAGCACGCGGGACAGCATCTCGCTCTTCGGGTGGCGGGGAGGCCGCAGCAGGAATTCCTTTTCTCCCGGCTCGAAGCCGAGCCCGATCACCGGGGCGCTATCGGTGATGAGGTTCATCCATAGGATCTGGACGGGCACGAGCGGCACTGGGAGCCCTCCGATGATTGCTGCCAGTACTGCCAGCACCTCACCGGCGTTGGTGGAGAGAAGGAAGAAGATCGCCTTGCGGATGTTCTCGAAGACGATGCGTCCCTCCTCGATGGCGGCGAAGATGGTGGCGAAGTTGTCGTCGGCCAGCACCATGTTGGCCGTCTCTTTGGTGACGTCGGTGCCGGTGATACCCATGGCCACCCCTATGTCGGCGGCCCTGAGGGCTGGAGCATCGTTCACCCCGTCGCCGGTGACGGCCACTATGTGCCCGCGGGCCCTCAGCCGGTTGACTATTCTCAGCTTGTGCTCCGGCGCCGCGCGGGCATACACCGCCACCTGATCCACCACTTCGTCCAGCGCATCATCGGACATGGTCTCCAACTCGCGGCCGGTCATCACCCTCTGGCCGTGGCGCAGGATACCCAGTTGCCGAGCTATGGTGGCGGCCGTTTGCTTCAGGTCGCCGGTCACCATGGCTACCCGTACCCCGGCTCGACGGGCATCCTCCACGGCCACAGCAGCTTCCGTTCGAGGAGGGTCGATCATCCCCACTAGACCCGCGAGGACGAGGCCCTGGGTGACTTCATTGGGTTCGAGCGTTTCGGATTGGGTGGCTTTGTAGGCGAAGGCCAGCACTCGATAGCCATGCTCTGCCAGGCGCCGGGCCTCTTCCAACTGCTGCCCCGCGTCGAGTGGGGCAATTGTGGAGTCCAGCATCCGGGAGGAGCACATCTCGAGCACCCGACCCGGTGCCCCTTTGACCAGGATGAAGTTCTGCCCCTCGAAGCGGTTCAGGGTGGCCATATACTGCTGCTCGGACTCAAAGGGTATCTCGGCTAGTCGGTGGTGCTGAGTGCGGAGCCTGTGCAGCCCGATGCCTGCTTTCTCGGCCGCGACCAGGAGGGCTGCCTCGGTAGGATCGCCCAGCACCTTCCTCGCGCCGTTCTGGTGGACCAGGCGTGCGTCGTTGGTCAGGACGCCGATGGAGAGCAGCATCTCGAGCGCCGGACCTGAAGCGATGTCCGCGGGGTGGTGATCCGATGTTATCTCTCCTTCGGGCTCGTAGCCCGATCCCGTGACCTGATAGCCGCGGCCGCCTGCGTGGATTACCCTCACCGTCATTTCGTTTCGGGTGAGAGTTCCGGTCTTGTCCGTGCAGATGAAGTCGGCTGTCCCCAGGGTCTCCACGGCGGGAAGACTGCGAATGATGGCATTTCTCTCGGCCATCCTTCGGGTGCCGATGGCCAGGATGATGGTGACGGTGGCGGGCAATCCCTCCGGTATCGCGGAAACGGCCAGTGTGATGGCAATCAGGAACATGTCCAGGATCCCATACCCGGCCAGGACCCCCAGACCGAACACGATGATCACCAGGATCAGCACCGCGATCCCCAGAAAGCGGCTGAACACTCGAAGCCGGGCCTGGAGGGGAGTCTCCTCCGCTGCCTTCCCGACGACCTGCTCAGAGATCTTGCCCAGTTCGGTGTCCATGCCGGTGGCCACTGCGATCCCGATCCCACGGCCTGCCGTCACGACCGTTCCGGCGAACGCCATGTTCAGCTGATCGGCCGGTGGAAGGTTCTCCTCCCGGAGAGGCTGGATCGACTTGGCTACCGGCAGCGACTCGCCGGTTAACGTGGCCTCGTCAGCCTGCAGGTTGTGAGCCTCCAGCAGTCTGAGGTCGGCAGGGACTTTGTCACCACCCACCAGCCGCACGACGTCCCCGGGGACCACCCGCGAAACCTCAACCTCGGCGTGGCTGCCGTCCCGCAGCACTGTGGCGGTGGGGGCTGTCATCTTCAGCAGCGATTCCATTGCAGCGGCCGCCTTGGCCTCCTGGATGTAGCCGATGATGGCGTTCAGGATAACCACCAACAGGATGACTATGGTGTCCACGTACTCGGCTACCAGAGCGGTTACTATCCCGGCTGCCAGTAGCACGTATACGAGGGGGCTTTCGAACTGCCGCAGAAACAGCACGAGGGGGCTGGGGCCTTTCCGTTGCTCCAGCCTGTTGGGGCCGAACCGGAGCAGTCGAGCCTCTGCTTCCTCGGAACTGAGACCCTGTTGGCTGCTTCCAAGTAGCTGAATTACCTCCTCTCTTGAGGGTCGATACCATGGCTCCTTGATCGCGATGGTGACACGGTCCGGGGCAGTAGCCACCGGGCAACCTCCGTCCACTTCAGCCTCTTGAATTCTCTCCGCGAGGCGCACGTTCCTCGGGAGCGACCGAATTTCCGGCCAGGATAGGACAGAGGGTGGCAGGTTATATGCCACAGCTTGTGGAACGAGGTCCTGCCTTCCGGCTACTGAGTGCCGTCGAAAACGTGACCGGTAGGGGGCTGCCGGTAACGGCCGTGCGGGCTATACTGCACAGGTCAATTCAATCCGCTGGGTAAGGAGCATCTGGCAAATGGAACCTGAACCGAAGATCCAACACTTCTTGGAGAAAGGGTGGACGATGGAACCCAGAACAGGGATCTCAGTGGCGGAGTCGCTGCTTTCCCACATCGGTGGGACGGAAGTACAGGACGTGTACGTGGATGAAGATGAGGGGGGTCGTTTCCTGGGGGTGGTGTTCACCGACGGAGAGACGGAGTATCACATCACCTTCGAGGAGAACGGAAGGGTGCAGCTGGCCGAGGGGCCGTTGGAGGGCGAGAAACTGGAGGAGGTGACTACCTTCATGCTGAGCGAGGTAACACCACCTTATTCCGGGGAGAGTTTGGCCGAAAAATGAGGTTATGATACTTTTCGTCGGTAAATGTAGTACAATGCATCTTAACTGGCCGGGCCCACGGCTCCTGGCCCTTTCGTATTTAGGTGGCGCTGATCGATGGCCCTAGCTGAGACCATGGATCGGCGCTCCTGTGAGCATGTGGGCAGCAGTGCAGCATGTCCGGACCCGGGAATGTGGACTCATTGTCTTGTCTGGGGGGTTCCGGCCGGACAAAAGGAGAGATGCAGCTATGGCGAGTGGAGACTTAGTAGTACGGATCGCCGGTGAATCCGGCGAAGGGGTCATAAGCACCGGCGAGTTGGTAGCGCAGGCTGCGGCGCGGACCGGCTTCGAGCTGCTGACCTTCAAGACCTACCCGGCTGAGATCAAGGGTGGTCATTCGGTTATCCAGCTTCGGCTGAGCGATCAACGGGTATATACGCAGGGGGACCAGCTGGATGTTCTGCTGGCGTTCAATCAGGAGGCGTACGGCAAGAGCATCTCCGAATTGAAGCCCGGCGGTTTGTTGATCTACGACTCCACGCAGTTCACCCCGCCCCCGAGTGCCGATCGGCAGCAGTATGCCGTGCCCCTGGCCGAGATCGCCAGAACTCAGCTGAAGTTCGAGCTGGGCAAGAACGTGGTCGCAGTGGGGGTGGTGGCGGCCCTGTTCGACCTACCCAGGGAGCAGCTGGAACGGCTTCTGCGCGAGAAGTTCGGTCGCAAGGGCGAGGATGTGGTGAACAAGAACCTGGCTGCTCTCGAGGCCGGCATCAGCTACGTTCGAGAGCAGATGGGCGAGAAGCCACCGTTCACGATCAAGGCTGGGAAGGATCGTGGCGACATTGTCGTGGTGTCCGGGAACCAGGCTCTGGCCATGGGCGCCATCGCCGCGGGTTGCCGCAACTACTTCGGGTACCCGATCACCCCCGCTACCGACATAATGGAGTTTCTGGCGGTTCAGTTTCCGAAGATCGGCGGTTCGGTGGTTCAGGCGGAGGACGAGATCGCCGCGGCTGGAATGGTGCTGGGGGCCTCCTACGGCGGCGTCCGGGCCATGACGGCTACGTCGGGCCCGGGGCTCAGCCTGATGGTAGAGATGCTGGGACTGGGAGCGATAGCCGAGCTTCCGGCCGTGATCGTGGATGTGCAGAGGGCGGGCCCATCCACCGGCATGCCGACGAAGCAGGAGCAGGGGGATCTGAATCTGGCCGTCTCTGGCGGGCACGGAGACGTCCCGAGGATCGTCCTGGCGCCCACTTCGGTGGAGGATTGCTTCTGGCAGGCAATCAACGCTTTCAACCTCGCGGAGCAGTACCAGACCCCTGTGATCTTGCTGTCCGACACGGTACTGGCCACCCGCACCGAGAGGATCGCGCGGCCGGACCTCTCCAAGGTGGCGCTGAAGTCCCGCCAGCTCTATCAGCCGAATGCCAACGGCAATGGGCATAGTGGGGATGGTTTCAAGAGATATGCCTACACGCCCAGCGGCGTCTCCCCAATGAGCATACCGGGACAGGCTGGGGGACAGTATGTCGCCACCGGCCTGGAGCACAGTGAGAAGGGGCGGCCTCGGTACGATCCCGAGAGCCACAGCCGGATGACGGAGAAGCGGTTCAAGAAGATGGAGGTTGCCACCGGGGACGCGCCGCCGGCCGATCGTTATGGCGATCCCACCGCCGAAATCGGCATCGTCACCTGGGGTTCGACGATGGGGGCCGTGGTTGAGGCCGTGGATCAGGCGCGGGAGATGGGCATAGCCGTGGAGGCCCTTGCTCCCAAGATGGTATGGCCGATACCGGACCAGCAGGTTGGGGAATTTATCAGAGGCAAGAGGGTGCTGATAGTGCCCGAAGTGAACTATGGCGGGCAGTTCGCCGATCTGCTGGCGGCTCGCTACAAGCGCGACGTGGTCAAGGTCAACAGCTACGGTGGTGTTCCCATCAAGGTCGCGCAGATTGTGAAGGCGATCGAGGAGGTGAGGCAGCATGTTGGATAGCACTGCCTTGATCGAACGGACTATAGAGGATTACAAGAGCGACGAGAAACCCACCTGGTGCCCCGGTTGTGGGGATTTCGGGGTGCTGAACGCCGCCTACAATGCCATGAGAGAGAAGGGGTTCGACCCCAAGGATGTGGTGGTGGTCTCCGGTATCGGCTGCTCCAGTCGCATCCCCTTTTTCGTGGCCACCTACGGCTTTCATGGGGTTCATGGTCGAACCATGCCCGTGGCCACCGGGTTGAAGGTGGCGCGACCCGATCTGCCCGTCCTGGTGATGGGTGGCGACGGCGATGCCTTCGCCATCGGAGGAGGCCACTTCCTTCATGCGGCACGGCGCAACCTGAACGTCACCTACCTGATCATGGACAACAGCATCTACGGTCTCACCAAGGGGCAGACCTCCCCGACAAGCCATCTTGGCTTCACCAGCAAGACCACTCCCCACGGGAGCGTGGATCGCTCGGTGAACCCACTGCTCCTCGCGCTGACCGCGGGGGCGACCTTCGTGGCCAGGGGATTCTCCGGGCAACCCAAAGAACTGGCGGAGCTGATAGTCCAGGGGATCGAGCACAGGGGGCTGTCGGTCATAGATGTCTACAGTCCCTGCACCACCTTCAATAAGGTGAATACCTTCAAGTTCTATCGAGAGCTGGTGAATCCTCTCCCGAAGGAACACCAGGTCGATGATCTGGGCGACGCTATGCTGAAAGCTCGCAGCGAGGACCCGCTCTATCTGGGGCTGTTCTATCGCGAGGAGACTGCCAGCTTCGAGGAGGGTTTGGAGGCTCAGAAGAGCGTAGGTGAGACGAATGCCCACGACCTGCTGGAGGGGCTGTTCGATCGTTTCAGCTAGGGCGGGTGAGGGCTGGCGTGACGCTACCGGCGGTCAGCCCTCACCCTGACCCTCTCCCAAGGGGAGAGGGAAGCATGGGGCACGACCCTCCCAAGGGGAGAGGGAACCGCGGGCACGATCCTCCCAAGGGGATCCGGAGCCGGTAGCCGTGTCGCCCAGCACACACTGCACGAAGAGCGGAAGGTACATAATCGCCCCGAAGAAGCCTACGCTGACCAGGAAGGTCGCCACTACCGAGACAGAGAATATACGGTTCTTGAACAGACCAGGGTTAACTATCGGTTCGCTGGTGCGACTTTCGATGAGATAAAGCACCCCGAGCTACCTAGTACCTTCTACCTCGCTGGCGGCCGATGTCGAACTTCGCCGTGCTGGCGACGTGCATGACGGTCATCACTCCCGCCTGGACCGGGTCGGATACCACCAGGTCGGCCACTTCGGTCACGCTTCCCGCCATGTTGAGAGAGACCACCACGATCCCCTTGGCCTGCACCTCCCTGACGGCCTCGGTGATCTCGCCCCCCATGAGTGATCCTGCCAGCACCACCGCCTTCGCCCTGGGCAGTCGGGCGACCGCGCGAACGGCCGCGGCCAACTCCTTCTCACCCACCAGCGGGATGGTATCCACAGATATTCGCTCCCCCCGGATGTTGTGGCGATCGGCCTCGCTGACGGCCCCCAGCACCACCTGACCCACCTGAGCGCCGCCGCCGATCACGATGATCCGTTTGCCGAAGATCTTCCAGAAGGAGGGTATCTCCTCCACGGATTCCACGATGTCCAGCTGAGACAGATCCTCGATCAGCGCCCTCGGGTTGGTCACCCCCTCAAGTTCGAAGTAGGTGGCGGACTGACCATCGTGGCGCTCGGTGATGTCCACGTATGTGATGTTGGCGTTGTGTTCTAGGATCACGCCGGTAAGCCGGTGCAGGATGCCCGGCCGGTCGTGGGTATGGACGGCGATAGCCAGCACGTTCGGGGTAGTCTCCGACATGCGATGTCTCCACATGAAGACTTCGGTGTGCTGGGAGGATAGGTTATGACGGGCGAGGTGTCAACCGGGGGCCGGTTCGGAGCCGGCCCCACCTTCTGGTTATGGACTTTGCTTCAACAGTTGGCGTGCCTCGTCGCCCACTCCCGCCTCGAGACAGTCGCAATAGGTGGAGTAGATGGACTTGTCCAGCACTTTCAAGATGGAGTCGTCCAACTGGCCCACACAACTACGCCTCAGCCAGAGCAGACGCCGCAGTCTCAGCAAGAACATCCGCTGCTGACCTTGAGGCCCTCCGGGCGTGTTGTCTCCAAGTATCGACTCGGCGTCACGCTGCCATGCAGGATGTGGTGCTGCCATTTGATCCGACCTCCTCTACGGCGCGCTGTGCGGACTCCCCCGACTCCCGCGACAAGTCGGCCGGGGACGCTCGGACAGCGAGTTTTTGGCTTCGGTCCGAAATCCCGACCAGCTTACAGGCACGTGGTGTGCCAAACGACGCTGAAAATCGGATGATTCGTGCGAGCGGCGACAGATGGGTGCGAGGCCAGCACCCTGGCTGCATCCGTCTTTGTTGATCGACCGAAGGGCATGGGGCTTGCGTTGAGCTATGCCACATCCCTGGATGGGTCAGAACGGAGTGTGGCGAGGAGACGTGATGAGGGAACATGCCGATTACTTCACCCAAACATCTCTAGAGCGAACCTCCGAGGAGGATGAGGAGACGCTTGACTGGTTGAACCGGGCTCTGGCCTCAGACCCCCGCACCACCGATGCTCTGGTAATGGCTGAGGTGCACGGCGGGGAGGTTATTCTCCGGGGCGACGTTACGGTGCCGGGCACCAAGGCCGCCGCGGAGGATGTGGCGTGGGGAATACCGGGCGTCCACACGGTGATCAATCAGATCGTGGCGCACGGACCCGCGGCGAATGACTGATCCGCACGTAGAAGCTGCGCAGAGTCGAGGACCGCTGTCTCGCCCCTGGCAGATCTGTGAGGTGGATCAACTCGTTAGCATGGTTCTTGCATACTAGGTGGAGCGTAGAAGCCTGTCGGGGGGACAGCCTTCTCGCTGCGCTGGACCGGCGATCCCACACGCCGGTCCAGCGTGATTCCTGAGGGCAGATGGAACGGTGAGTGTCGACTGTCGATCTGACTGTCCGACTTGCCTAGCGCCCACACGCACCGGAGTCACCGTGACGCGTTATCAGTTGTCGCGAACGCAGAAATGTCCATCCGGATCGACGGGGTCGCCACAGAGAGGGCAGATTGGCCTGCCTGCCAGTATCACGGAGGCTATTCGGCGGCTCAGAGCCCTGACCTGCGCCGCGGTGGCCAGGCAGGTGAACGAAGCCGGTCCTTCCGGATCGTCCGCGGAGTCGTGAGCCAGCAGCACGAACATGCTGCCATCGGTCTCGTATCCAAGGGAGAGTTGACCGACCTTGAACTCTACCTCCGCGTCCGAGGCAAACCTCTCCGATGGCTCGTAGGGATCAGGAGAACTGCCGTACATCTTCCATTCCGGGCGCCCAGAAACGCGTGCCAGCAGTTGGTCTATGGCGACTCCGAGGGCACGCAGCTCCTCCTTTTCAAGCCAGAGAGAGGCCGTTCCCTCCCTGCCGGCAATCAGGAGACGGAAGGTTCTCTTGCCCGGCGGGCCTTCGGCATCGGCATCCAAGCGCATCACCGGCCCAAAATCCTTAGGGGTAAAGGTCATCCCAGCCTCTTCACTATCTGAAACCATTGCCGTCAAGCATACCACAGCGATAGCTGTGAGGTGAAAGGCGACCGCGAAGGAGAGGGGGCGAGACTCGGACTCGCCACTACACCAGCGGCCAGGGAATGTTTCGATTGGGGTCGAGCCGCGGGTATCGCCTGCCGCGGATAAGCCTCTCCAACCGATGGAAGAGGGCGTCGATCTCCTCGGGCTCCAGGTCGGCTTGCAGAGCGGAGCTCAACTTCTCCCAACTGTCAGTGTCGTCGCGCAGCGACTCCAGCTTCTCCAGCAGATCCCTGGGGATCGGTTCCCCGCAGAAGTCCCAGAGTACCGTGCGCAATTTGGGATCCACATGGAAGGTGAGGCCGTGATCTATAGCCCATATCCTGCCGTCGGTCCCGAGCAGGCAATGCCCTGCCTTGCGGTCGGCGTTATTCACAAGGAGGTCGAAGAGGGCGATCTCCATCAAATCTCGCCGCTTCCCGTCCTGAAAGGCAAAGAGGTCTGGCTGTCCAGCCGTAGGCACGAACAGTTGGACGCTTCCAACTCCATAGGGACCTGCTCGTATCACGGTGACCGGGACATTGGGCCAGCCCAGGTGGCGACTAGTGACGTATGCGGCACGTTCTCGCCGATGGAGGCTGCCCCGCGGAAAGTCCCAGAGAGGCCTTTCGCCACGTTGAGGTTTGTAGATGGCGAGGAATTGTCCCCTGCCGTTGGCTGACATCAGGGTGAGGAAAGTGTAGTTGCTGCCGGAGGGCACGATCTCGTATTGCTGGATCTCGCCCTGCTCCATCAATAATGCCGCCTCTTCCGTCGAGACAGCTGTGATACGCTGTGCGGGAGAGCCGGTGGATTCATGTCTCTTCCGTCGGTCCTTGGCCGGTTCTGCTTTGTGGTGCCGTGCCACTGCGCTCTTGCAACCGATTTCTAGGAATGCAAATGTTGAGTGCCGATAGGCTTTTGAACGCAACGATACCATAATGGTACGCGGCTTGGAGATTGGCTTCAACGTTCAGCGCCGTCTTCCAGGAATGGGGGAGGTCGGTAGCCGGAGGAAGGTGGTGCCGATGGCCTCCACCTTCCTCCGCATCAGATCAGACCGACGCCGGCTCAGGTGGTATGATGGCCCAGCACAGTAAGTAGACCGGCAGCCCGATGAACCCGAACATCGGCGTGGAAAGGATCGCCCAGATAATCCGTATCGGGGTTGAGTCAGTGTTCAGGTAGGACGCGATGCCTCCGCACACCCCAGCGAGCATCCGGTCGCGCCTCGAGCGATAAAGCCTTTGCATTCTCTTCCCCATCACCTCCTCTTACTGCCCTTGCCAGGGGGTCTTGCAGCGCAAGCCCTATGCCGAGGGGTTCGGAGGGCTATTCGCGGAGACCATCCCAAAGTGAGTAAGCACAGGGGGTCGTGGCGCTCGGCTTTGCCCTGGGCTAAAGCCGCAGGGCTGAAAGAGCAAAGCCCGCTGAAGGGGCTGACTATGGGAGCTAGCGCCTTCAGTGCGCTTCGCTCTTTTAGCGCGGTCGCTTTAGCGCCGCGCCAGGC
>DAHXJB010000167.1:0-5018 GCA_027372455.1 Chloroflexota bacterium
GCTGAGCGAAGCGAAGCATCTCCACGTTCCGCCGAGGAGATCCTTCGCTATCGCTCAGGATGACAGGCTATCAGGATCAATTTGGCGGAGTACTGGCGATGTCGGATGGGGGATTCGTGCTCGATGTTACTCGGATGGGCAGCCCGGCTTTCGCCGGGCCGCCTTGAAAGCAGTCGCGGCATCTGCTAGGATGCCCATGTCCGCTTGGAGGTTTTGCCTCCACTGTCCAGGCTCTCAATTTCGTTCGCTTCGGATTACTCCTTTGAGTGAAGACAAGGCCATAATCCTGGGGCATCCCAGCTATGTTTGGAGACGAGGCCAGGATCGACGCCTGAATCTGATTCGCGAGCACGTACCCCTGGAGAACCGGCGCATCCTGGACGTGGGATGCGGACTCGGCATGTATGTCGAGAAGTTCCGTCGGTTCAGTTCCGAGGTGTACGGCGTCGATATCGACCCGGAGAAGGTCGAGGCGGCCCAACTGCGCCTACCAAACATTTCGCTCGCCCCCGCCGAGGAGTTGCCGTTCAAAGATCGAAGCTTCGACGTGGTCCTCCTGCATGAGGTGATCGAGCATGTCGTCGACGACCGCAGAGCCATAGCCGAGGCAGTGCGCTGCACCGACCTGGGAGGCCACATAATCATCTACGCGCCCAACAGACTCTATCCAATGGAGACCCATGGTTTCTATTTTCGTGGCAAGTATCATTTCCGGCTCCTACCGCTGGTGAACTACCTGCCAGATCCACTGCGCGACCAATTCTGCCCTCACGTTAGGGTCTACACCTCCAGAGGCGTACGAAGCCTTTTCAGCGGGCTTCCTGTGCGCTTCGAGCTGTTCACCCACATCTACCCGGGGTTCGACAACGTAGCCGCAACTCGCCCCAGACTCGGCGCCTTCCTACAACGGGCCACCGATCTGCTGGAGCAAACCCCCCTCCGAGCTCTGGGCATCTCCCACTTCGTCGTCGCGCAGCGAACAACCTGAAAGCTGCAGAAGGACATAGGTGAGAGATTGACTGTTTCTGCACGTCGACGCAAGCTAGCCACACGCCGCGCGCCCTCGGGTGCATCGGCATTTCGAAGAGCCTTGCTCATCCTCGTGACCGTCAGCGCCCTTATGGTCATCACCGCAGGCATCGCGGTGGCCGCGGTTTACTCCTATTTCAGCCAGGATCTCCCATCCCCTGACCGTTTGCAGACGCAACAGAACGGCGGCTCCACCAAGATCCTGGATCGCAACGGCAAGCTCCTGTACGAACTGTTCGATCCTCAGGCTGGCAGGCGGACCAGCGTACCTCTCTCCGAGATCTCTCCCGACGTGATCCACGCCACCATCGACATCGAGGATTCCACTTTCTACGACAATCCGGGCGTCAGCATCAGGGGCACGCTTCGGGCCGCGATCGCGATCCTGCGCGGAGAGGAAATCCAGGGCGGGAGTACCATAACCCAACAGCTTATCAAGCGGGTCCTCCTTACACCTCAGGTGAGCATCGATCGTAAGATCCAGGAATGGATCCTCGCCTACCGTGTCAATCAGATGTACAGCAAGGACCAGATCCTGGACTGGTACCTTAACGAGATCTACTACGGCAACATGTCAACTGGTATCGAGGCGGCCGCGGAGTCCTACTTTGGCAAGTCCGCCAAGGACCTCGATCTCGCTCAATCTGCCATGCTCGCCGGCTTACCTCAGGCTCCATCTCTCCTCTCTCCTCTGGTGGACCCCAAGGCGGCGAAGGAGCGCCAGCGGCTGGTACTGGATGCCATGGTCAGGCAGAGAGATATTACACAGGCGCAGGCCGACGCCGCTTTCAAAGAACCGCTCGTATATCGGCCCATGAAGTATTCGATCGAGGCTCCTCATTTCGTCATGTACGTGCGCGACCTCCTGGAACAGAAGTACGGCCCCAAGGCACTCTACTCCGAGGGGTTGACGGTGCGCACCACCCTTGACCTGAACATGCAGCACGAAGCCGAGCAAATCATCCGCCAGCACGTGGCGAAGCTGGCCACGGACAACATTCACAACGCCGCCCTGGTGGCCATGCAGCCGGGGACCGGCGAGATCCTGGCGATGGTGGGTAGCGCCAACTACTTCGACCCCAGCATCGACGGTCAGGTCAACATGGCTACGGCGGAGCGGCAACCGGGGTCTACCTTCAAGCCGATTACTTACGCCGGCGCCTTCATGAAAGGGTGGTCGCCGGGGACGGTGCTTCTAGACTATTACACCGTCTTCAAAGATCGCCTGGGCCGTCCGTACACGCCCCATGATTTCGAACCTGGGTGGCGCGGGCCGGTAACCGTACGCAGCGCCCTCGCAAACTCGATGAATGTCCCCGCGGTGAAGACAATGGAGTTCGTAGGGGTAAAGAACGCCATCAATCTGGCCCATAAGATGGGCATCACCACGATCAACCCGAACGGTCCCTACGACCTCAGTCTGGCTCTGGGAGTCGGCGGGGTGAAACTGCTGGACATGGTCTACGCCTACAGCGTCTTCGCCAACAATGGTGTCATGAACGGCGAGCCGGTCCCAAAGGACCAGCAGATCCCAGGTTACAGAACACTACAGCCGGTATCCATACTGAGTGTGACAGATTCCTCTGGCAAGGTTCTGGAGCAGTACAATGGGCCCGATCACGCTCAGGTTCTGTCGCCCCAGGTGTCCTATCTGATCACCAACATCCTCTCCGACAACGCTGCCCGGTCGCTCCTCTTCGGGGCGAACGACCCCCTGAATATCGGTCGACCGGCCGCGGCGAAGACCGGGACCACCGACGAGAACCGCGACCTCTGGACAATAGGTTACACCCCGGATCTGGTGACCGGTGTATGGGTGGGCAACAGCGACAACCAACCCATAGCCCAGACGCTATCCACCCTGACGGCAGCCCCTATCTGGCACGACTTCATGGCGCAGGCGACGAAGAACATGCCTCCCACGAACTTCCAGGAGCCGAGCGGCCTCGAAAGGGTGAAGATCTGCCCTATCGACGGACTACTTCCCAACAAATACTGTCCGAACCCGATAACGGAACTCTTCATCAAGGGCACGGCGCCCACGAAGGTGTCAGACATCTACCGTTCGGTCGTCATCGACAAGACCACCGGAAGGTTGGCCGGCCCGTCTACGCCGCCGGAGAACCGGGAGGAGAAGGTCATAGAGGTCTATCCGCCGGAATGGGCCGCCTGGGCCAAGGCCGCGGGCAAGCCGGCGCCGCCCCAGCCGGCCGTCGACCAATCCCCGGGCCAGAGTCCACAGCCGGTGGCTAGCACTGACAGCAACGGTAGTTTGGTGGTGGATAGTCCCCTCCCCGGCTCTGCGATCAAAGGGCAGGTGAATATTCATGGCACGGCCTCTGGCAAGGCATTTGCTTCCTTCAAGGTGGAGTACGGTGAAGGGCTCAACCCGACCTCGTGGAAACCGATAGGCGGGATACACACCATGCCGGTGAACAATGGCATCTTGGAGAGGTGGGACACCGCATCCTTGAACGGTCTGTACACCCTGCGCATCACCATGGCTACCCGGCCAGCTGCCACCCCCACGGTGGGACCACCACCACCGCTGAATCTCTTCCGCAGCACGCCGCAAGCGATCTCTACACCGACCCCAGTTCCGGCACCCGTATCAACGTCGGCGCCCAAGGTGATCCAGATCCCCGTGATCGTGGATAACCAGCCGCCCACGGCTGCTATCACCTTCCCGCGGAACAACGCGTCGCTGAGCAAGGATCAGACGCCGAAGATCACCTTCAGCGCCCAGGTTTCGGACAATCACAAGGTCGCTCAGACCGACTTCTATCTGGATGGCCAACTGATAGGAAGCAGCAGCGCGAGCCCTGCCACCCTCGACTGGAACTGCGTGCCGGGACAGCACGTCCTGCACGTAATCGTCAAGGATTCCGCGGGCAATCAAACGACCAGCAGCGACGTGAGGTTCCAGGTAAAATGAGGATCCTGGTCACCAACGACGACGGCATCGACTCGGAGGGGTTGATCGCTCTCAAGAATGCCCTGTCCAGCGTGGGCGAGACCGTGGTAATCGCTCCGGATCACAACTGGAGCGCCGCCGGCCACACCAAGACTATGCACAAGCCGTTGCGGGTGACCAGAGTCCAACTTTCGGACGGTAGCGAGGGGTATGCCTGCGATGGCACCCCGTCGGACTGCGTGGCAATGGGCATGCTTGGGCTCGCGGGTGATCGCCCATCGCTGGTGGTCTCGGGCATTAACAAGGGGGCGAACCTCGGGGCGGATGTCACATACTCGGGGACAGTCGCCGCGGCTATGGAGAGCGTGGTGAACGAAGTGCCGGGTATAGCCTTGTCGCTCGCCTCCTATCAGCAGTGGCATTTCGAGATCGCCGCCGAGTTCGGCGCACGCCTGGCTGCTCAGCTGCTGGAGAAAGGAGTAGCGCCCGACGTCCTGCTGAACGTAAACGTCCCCAGCGTGCAGCGTGAACAGATTCGGGGTGTTATCATCACCCGTCTCGGCAAGCGAATCTACCGGGACAAGCTCATAGAGCGCCAGGATCCCTTCGGTCGCAACTACTACTGGATCGGAGGCGACGAGCCCACCGGCTACGCTGACGAGGGAACCGACATCTGGGCTGTGGGCAACGACTACATCTCGGTGACACCGATCCAAATGGATCTGACCAACCACGCCCTGATCGATCACTTGAAGGGCTGGAACCTCTCTCTGTAGTATACTGCTACCATCTCCTTCAGCACCATGGCAGGAGTATCACATCTATGCCCGAAATGGACGAGGAAGAGCTGTACGATTACGAGATCAAGAGCAACCGGCCCTTTGACGAGGACGAGGAGTTCTTTAAGATCAGCCAGGATCGACTCGAGGAGATAGCCCTGCTGGCTGGCCTGTCGCCAGAGAGAACGAGAAGGATCTGTACCTATCCCTGGCCGGACGCAAAGATCCACCAGAGATGGTTGGACGAGTCCCCAAAGGAGGAGATCGCTCATTGGGTGCGACGGATTGACCAACTC
>DAHXJB010000174.1:0-1552 GCA_027372455.1 Chloroflexota bacterium
TCCATCGCCCTCCGCAGCATCTCCTTCGCTCTAAACAGGTTAGTCTTTACCGTGCCAACGGGTAAACCGGTCACCTCGGAGATCTCCTGGTACGACATCTCCTGAAGGTAAAAGAGGGTTATCGCCATTCGATACCGATCGGGGAGAAGATCTATCTGCATCTGAATCCAGCGACTCCGCTCACGATCCTCGTAGGCCAGGACCGGGTCCTCCTCCCTCGAGTGAGCGGGCATCCGGCCCAACTCCTCAGCAGCCTCCTCCCCACCCACCGACTGCGTGGCTTCGCGCTCCATCGACACCACCCGATTTATGCATAGATGGTGAGCGATAGTGTAGAGCCAGGTGGTGAAGCGCGACTCACCCCTGAAGCTCCCTATGGAACGCCAAGCTCGAAGGAATACCTCCTGCCCCATCTCCGCCGCAAGGTCATAGTCCCGCAGGGCCCTCAGGCAAAGGTTGAACACGAAACACTGGTGGCGTTCCACCAGTTCTCCAAAGGCCTCCGCATCACCCTGTGCGGCCCACTTTGCCAGCTCTTCGTCGGTCGGCAGCACTGGAACGAATACCTCGCGATCCCATCCGGAAGAAGCCATCGGCATCTTCGAGCTGTTAGACATGGATCGGCAACAGATGGTTTCGGTCCACCAGATCTGAAACCTTTTCGCTGCCTCGGCGTCTCATTATACAGCCACCAAGAGGGGATCATTCGAGTTATGGGTGCTGCAGATCCGGGAGCGACAGCCATGTTATCCGTTTTGGTCCTACTGGCAGCCATTTGCATGCCGATAATCGGGCTGGTAGCCATCCTCGGCTTCGTTCTGCTGCTGCGATACATGCGGCTGAGAGAAACCTCGATGCTGCTGGCACGAGGTGAAGCAGCCGAATCGATCGTGCGCATGAGAGCCGCTCGTCCCTCTCGCGTGGTGCTCTTCGTCGGTATCGTGGTGGCGATGGTCGGGCTCGCGCTCTCCGTAGCCCTCTACCCGGTGGGATTCCTGGTGGGGTCTCCCTATCCCTACGGGCTAGGCCCCTGGATGGTACCCGGCGTCTCCACTACCTTGATCGGCATCGCTCTCGTCATCTGGCATCTCCTGGCCATAAAGAGCCGTACCAACCATCGCCAGGGCTGAGGTTCCAGGTCCTAACCCTAAGATCAAAGTCTGCTACAATCAGCGCCGTCGGAACGCCGTCGGGGGAGTGAAGTGGACGAGTCGGTCTGGATAGAGGCCAGCAAGAGGGGCGACGTGCAGGCCTTCAACCGGCTGGTGATCGCTTACCAGCAGGCGTCTTACGGTCTCGCCTACCGGATGCTCCACGACGAGCAGGCGGCGGCCGACGCGACCCAGGACTCCTTTCTGGCGGCCTACACGAGGATCCACCAATTCAGGGGTGGGGCCTTCAAGGCGTGGCTCCTTCGAATCGTCCTCAACCACGTGTACGACCAGCTACGGGCAGCGCGACGGCACCCCGCTGAATCGTTGGATTCGATGGGCGAGTTCGAGGACTCCCCAGTTCTCCAGATCACCGATGGCGGCCCCACCCCGGAGCAGGT
>DAHXJB010000255.1:0-2283 GCA_027372455.1 Chloroflexota bacterium
CGGGGTCCGTCACGCCGCGACAGGGGTTCTCGGAGAACCGCTTCAATGAGGGGTATAAGCCCGTACCAGCCGTTGAAAGCCTCCGCGGCATCGGTGTGAAAGACACGGAGGCGGCTCCACTGACGTCGGCTCTCCTCGGAAGCGTAGACGCTGGGCATCCCCTGCCAGGCCGCGATGACGGAGATTCTGTCCTCCGGCACACCCACCTGGCCAAGAGCGGAAATCACCGACAGGAAGGAGGAACAGGTGAGACCAGGGCCCTCGTCGACCACGATGAAGCCGGCACCGGCTTGCGCCTCTTTCTCTAAGCGCCGTCGCAGAAGCGGTCCGAGCTCGAGGTAGCGGCTAAACGGGTGTCCTCGGGGACGAACCGTTTCAATTCGAACCGCGGATCCCATCTCGGTCAGGTAACCTGCCACCAGGGGTGCGAGGGAGCTGCCGATGCTGCGTATACCGATGACCGTCCAGGAAGGAGGTCGCTCGTTCGTTCGCACTAACTTGTCGGCGCTTGCCAGGTACATCTCCGGATAGAGAGAGTAGAATGCGTAGCCCTCAGGGACACGGGCATGGAGCGGCCCTACGATGGATGGAGAGGCGCCAGCGATGGCAATAGCGGCGGACTCCAACAAATCGGCCATGGAGGAAGAATCCAACGACCGGATGACGGCTTCGGCCGGTAGACAGGCCGGATCCTGTGCTGAACCGGAAGGCTGAGATTCCGGCACGCCAAGCAGTTGAGTCGATCGATAAATGCACCGGCCCATTGTGGTGGCACCCTCAGCCATCCTGTCCAGCTCAGGGAACGCCTCGTCGAGCTCGGGGTTCAGCCAGTCGGCCACGGCCTGCTGCAGCTCTCCATGGCCAACGAAGGCCCCAACCAGCTCGGCATGTGTCTCCAGCGCGGCATTGCGGCCGTCGGGCGCATGCCGGTAAACGGCCGCCGCCCGTTTCAAGGCGGCCATTACCTTCGCGGCCCTCTCCCGAGGCTGGAGCAGGATCGTCTTGTCACCGTAGAAGAGCACCTAGTTGCCGTACCTCCTGGCCACTTCCCAGCAGAAGTAGGCGTACTCTCCCACGTCCCGCGGCGGACTGGTGTGGTGCGCCACGATCCCTCTGCTAGGAGGGGTGAAGCAGAGTGTGACAGTGAGGTCGAAACGGCTGAGAGCGGCCATCATGCTATCGAACCAGTAGGTGGCGCCCGGTCGGTGCCAATCGGCCCAACTGATCCCCGTTCGGAGAGTCTTCACGCCAAGGCGGGGAAGCCAGCTGCAGACCAGGTCGACCATCTCCTGGTCGCCGTACTCGATCCATTGACAGATGCCCATCTCCGGCGGAAAATGCTGCAGCGCCGTCTTGGGGACGCCATCACTTCGCAGCAATCCAAAGTAGAAATGCCTGTAGTAGGCGCTTCCCTCGCTCTCTTTGTGGCGGGTGACCGCCCCTTTGTGATTGGGAAGATCGATCAGGGTATACCAATGTACTCGGGGCAGGAGCGGCAGCAGCAGCTCGGCGGTACGCTGCAGACCGAAGAGTTGCACCTCTTCGGCGCCGAAGCTGGAGGCGCCAACTTCGGTGACCCAAACCGGCTTGCCCGCGGCCGTTCTCATCTCGGCGATCTTCTCCGGCCACTCGTCGATCTGCCAGAGGTTCCAATCCAGCGGAAAGCCGTGAAGGGCAACGACGTCCACCATGTCCAGGACGCCCTGTCTCTGCATCAGCTCGACGAAGGCAGGGTCCAATGGGGAGAGCCCTCCCAAGAGTTGCGTGATCTGTGGGGCGTCCGCGCGGACCTCCTTGGAGGCGTATTTCACCATCTGAGCGAAAATACTCCAATCGGGATCGAGGGTGTAATCCCAGTGGGACAGATTGTTAGGCTCGTTCCAGAACTGGATGGCTTCAAGCAAGGACGATTCTCCCTAGGCCGGTCTTCCGAGTCGCGGTCGCATGAGGCTCGAGGCAGTGCCGTATCCTACTTCTTCTTACCTCGCCGGGCAAGTTATGTGCCAAAGAGCGACGCGGCCGGCCACATGAGACCGTCCCAAAGTGAGTAAGCACAGGGGGTCGTGGCGCTCGGCTTTGCCCTGGGCTAAAGCCGCAGGGCTGAAAGAGCAAAGCCCGCTGAAGGGGCTGACTATGGAAGCTAGCGCCTTCAGTGCGCTTCGCTCTTTTAGCGCGGTCGCTTTAGCGCCGCGCCAGGCCAACCAACGCCGTTACCCACTTTGGGACGGTCTCGGCCACATCCTACCCAGGAACGCGGGGCACGAGAGACTTCCGTCCGCGCTT
>DAHXJB010000273.1:0-5777 GCA_027372455.1 Chloroflexota bacterium
TGCTGCGGGAGCAGGGCGCCGACCCGGTGGAAGTGCCGGTTCTGGAGATAGTTCCTCCTGAGTCATACGAGGAGATGGACGCGGCCATCGCTCGGCTGAGCGGATACGACTGGGTTGTATTCACAAGCGTGAACGGAGTGAAGTCCCTTCTGGATAGGGTAGAGGCCCTTGGATTAGACGTGAGAGCATTCGGAGGGGCTCGACTCGCTGCCATCGGGCCGGCCACAGCGCAGGAGCTCCGCGGGTATCACCTGAAGGTGGATCTGGTGCCCGCGGAGTTTGTAGCCGAGGCGGCGGCGGCGGCGCTGGTGTCCTCGGGGGTGGCCGGTCGCAAGATCCTACTGCCCAGAGCCGACCTCGCGAGGGAGGCCCTGGCGATAGAACTGGAGAGGGCAGGTGCCCTGGTAGACAATGTCGTCGCTTATCGGACGGTGCCGGCCAGGAGCGACCTTTCCCGACTCAGAGATTGGATGTCCACAGGCCAGATGGATGCGGTGACATTCGCCAGCTCCTCGACGGTCCGATATTTCGTCGCGGGGTTGGGCGAGGACGCGGTGTCCCTTCTAGCAGGAACAGCGGTCGCCTGCATCGGGCCCATCACAGCTTCCACTGCCAGAGAGCTAGGGATCAGGGTGGATCTGGTAGCCTCTGAGCACACTATTCCGGGACTAGTGAGTGCGATGGTGGAATATCTGGCTCAATAGCCCCTTTCCTCAGATCGTCATGCCCGACCTGATCGGGCATCCAGGGGTGCACGGCGATGTGGAGGAGTGGCCTCACGGGGAGATGGGATGCCTGGACCCCCGCCCTCGCGGACCATGCCTTCTTGCGCAGCCGCCACTCCATCGCGGGTCAGACCGATTTTTGCCCTTGGCAGGGTGGCGACGATGGAATACACTTCATACCGTTCTGCTCTAGCCCACCGACCTTGCTGGCTTCGGTTCGGTGCAGGCCGATGGCTGTGAACGGGGGGATCATGAAGACAGCTATGACCGTGGCGGGGTCTGACTCCGGGGGGGGTGCCGGGATCCAGGCCGACTTGAAGACTTTCGCGGCGATAGGGGTGCACGGAAGCTCTGCCATCACCGCTCTCACCGCTCAGAATACCCAAGGGGTGAGCGGGATCCTCGATATTCCTCCAGCTTTCGTCGAGGCGCAGTTTGATGCCATAGCTTTCGACATCGGCATAGACGCCATGAAGACGGGCATGCTGTCCAATTCGGAGATCATTGATGCAGTCGCCGGCAAGATTCGGCAGCATGGCGTCTCCAAGGTTGTGGTCGACTCGGTGATGGTGGCCACCAGTGGTGCACTCCTGCTCAGGGAAGATGCCATCGATGCGGTGAAGTTTCGATTGTTGCCGTTGGCCCTGGTGATCACCCCCAACCTTCGGGAGGCAGAGGTGCTGGCCGGAATGCAGATCACAAACGAGCAAGAAGTGCATGAGGCTTGCAGGCGCATTCATCAGCTTGGACCCGGCTACGTGCTGGTAAAGGGTGGACATACTTCCGGCGATGCGGTCGACTGGCTGTTCGATGGTGGACATTTCATCCCTTACAGCAGCCCCCGCATCAACACCAGCAACACTCATGGGACTGGCTGCACGTTGTCAGCGGCCATCGCTGCGTACCTGGCCCTGGGTCGGGATGTGGCTGATGCCGTGGCCGCAGCCAAGGAGTATATTACCGCGGCCATCCGCTATGCTTACGCGATTGGAAAGGGTCACGGGCCAGTGAACCACCTCTACGCACTACACGGCAGAGGATGAGGGAATGAGAGCAGAAATCCTTTCGGTGGGCACAGAGCTGCTGCTGGGGCAGCTGGTAGATACCAATGCCCCGTGGCTGGCCCAGTCGCTGTCCACTCTTGGCATCGATGTCTATTGGATCAGCCAGGTGGGGGACAACCAGGGCCGGTTGGTCGACGCTTTGCGTCGAGGGTGGGAGCGGTCGGATCTGATCGTGATCAGCGGCGGGCTCGGCCCCACAGGCGACGACCTGACCCGAGAATCCATCTCCGAGCTATTGGGCGAAGAGATGGTCGTTCAGCCTGAGTTGGAGGCGGAACTGAGAGCTTTCTTCGCTCGCCGCGGGCGGATTATGCCGGAGCGTAACGTGAAGCAGGCGACTCTGATCCCGTCGGCCGAGGCGATTCCCAATCCTATCGGTACCGCTCCCGGGTGGTGGGTACAGCGTGATGGGCGAATGATCCTCGCCATGCCGGGTGTGCCGGTGGAGATGAAACGGATGTGGGAGCAGGAGTTGCTCCCTAGACTCGGCCGTCAGGCTGGGACGGGTGTGATCCTCTCGCGGACCTTAAAGGTTCTGGGCATGGGCGAATCGTGGGTGGAGGATGAGCTGAAGGAGATGGTATCTTCCGCGAATCCCACTGTGGCTACCTATGCCAAGAACGACGGCATCCACGTGCGAATCAGCTCCAAAGCGCCGACTCGGGATGCGGCTCAAGAGATGGTGGCGAAGGTAGAGAGTCGGGTGCGGCAGATCCTCGGAGATCACATCTATGGGGCGGATGATGAGACCGTACAAGACTCGGTGATGGGGCTTCTGGAGAGAGCCGGACTTACCCTGGCCACGATGGAAACGTGTACGGCGGGGCAGCTATCGACTGCATTGGCCTCTTCCGTTCATGGCAGCGAGCGGCTGCTGGGTGGAATTGTCGCGGCTGAACCAAACAGCCTGGGCCGCTTCGGCGTTGAACCCGCGCTGGTTGCTGCTCACGGGCAGGTCTCAGAAATAGTTGCCCGATCCATGGCTTCGGCAGCCGGAAAGTTGCTGCAGGCTGAGGTGGGGCTGGCGTTGGTTTGCGGCATGGAGGAGGCTTCCGATGTGGAGCAGCGGCTAGGAGTGGTGCACTGTGCCGTTGACCTTGAGGGAGTTGTATCCACCGCAGCAGCCAGGTATACGACCACCTTCGCTGAAGTGCGGCGTCGCGGAGTGCTTGACGCAATGGAGTTGCTGCGGCGTCGCTTGTTGGCGCGGCAGTAGAGAATAGGATTGATAGCAGAGTACGGGAGGTAGGAGGAGAGGATATGCCAATTATCAGGGTTTCAATGTGGAAGGGACGGACCCACGAGCAGAAGGTCGAGTTGGCAGCGGCCCTTACAGAGGTTATGGCGAAGGTTGCAAAGACCTCGCCGGAGGCTACCACGATAATCTTTGACGAGATCGACAAGGAGAACTGGGCCAGCGGTGGCACGCTGGTGTCCGACCGGAAGTAATCGCCGGGTTTTCAGTGCTGGGGGTATGGTATACTTACAGATGGGCCTGAGAGCCAGTTCCTTATGGATTGGCGGGCTGTCGAGGATACTCGCGAGTCCTTGGGCCTATCGAGCGCCTGTAGCTCAGGGGATAGAGCAGCGGCCTTCTAAGCCGCGGGTCGGAGGTTCGAATCCTCTCAGGCGTACCAGAGGATGCGTGGCTGGTCTTGTGAACGCCATGGCTATCCTGTTGTGTTGTGCCGTCTTCCCCTTTTCGCCCTTGGGCAACTACCACGCGAGGTTCCAGAGCCTCGTACGGTAACAGAGCGTTGTCTGGGGTGAACTCTTCTTCAATGCATGGAACGCGACTGAGCCCGATTCAGGCGACCTCTGCCATTCGGGCAAAGTCGTTGATGAGGGTGTGGGACTGTGAGCGAAGGTTCCATTAGAGATCACAGAGGGTTGGTCCCGGAATCGTCTTTCATTGAGCGGATAGCTCGAGTTGTCAGTTCCACATTGGAGATCGAGGAGTTGCCGCGGCTTCTCTTCGTGGAGATGAGTCGCGTTCTACCTCTTGATGGCGTTGCTCTTTTCTGGCGCGAACCCGGTGGTGGATTCCTTGTTGCGGCGGTGACTCCCGGTTCTTCATCTGTGGTGGTGCAACACGTCTCGGGAGGTGCCGTGGATGATGCCGATGAGAAGCCTCAGGCCTTTCTCTGCCCGGACAACCGCTCGAGCTCACAGCCAGTTCTTCGGTGGCTGGGAGAGCGCGACTTGCCGGTTTCTCTCACGGTCCCGGTAGTAGTCGCTCAGCAGTTGCTTGCTTGGCTCTCGGTGCTGCGAGCTGCCCCTACCGCCTTCAGCGCTAGAGAACTTCGGCCTGTCGCTCAGGTCGCCCTGGTGTTGGGGCCGGCCGTCAACAGCTTCCGACTGTATGAGCGGATTGAGGCGGCGCACAAGGATCTGGCCGCAGCCAGAGACGAGTTGGTCAGGTCTGAACGGCTCGTGGTACAGGGAGAGCTTGCGTCGGGGGCTGCCCATGATATCAACAACATCCTTGGGCTCATAGCGGCTCGCGCGGACCTGCTGAAGCTTCAGGGGATTTCGCTTCAGGCAGAGGCTTCCGTCGACGCAATCCGAAAGGCGGTGGACGACGGCATCACCGTAGTGCGCCGGGTGAACCAGTTCACTCGACGGCAACGGAGCAGGGAGCTGGTTGGATTGGACGTGAACAGACTGGTGGAAGAGGTCTTGGAGATGACGAGACCCCGCTGGCAGTCATCCCAATCCAAGAAAGGCGCGGCTGTGCGGGTCAGTTTCAAGCCCGGACGGGCCTCTATGGTAATGGGTGTGCCGTCGGAGCTGAGAGAGGTCATGGTCAACCTGATCATGAACGCGGTGGATGCTTTGCCCTGCGGGGGGGACATTCTGGTGGAGAGCCGTCAAGAGGAAGGCTGGGCAGTGATCTCGGTGTCTGACACCGGGTGTGGAATAACGGAGGAAGCTCGCCAGCACATATTCGAGCCTTTCTTCACCACCAAGGGCGAATCCGGCTCTGGTCTAGGCCTGTGGGTGTCCCACGGAATCCTGGTTAGACATGGCGGCGACATCCAGGTCCATAGCGAGCCGGGCCGAGGTAGCTGCTTCACCGTCAAACTTCCGGTGGCGACGTCTGCCCCCGCGCAACCGGCTCAAGAGGTCCCCGGAAAGGGGCATTCCATACTAGTGGTCGACGACGAGGTGGGACTGGGGGAGGCGCTTCGACTGTCGCTGGAGATCGTCGGGTACAAGGTTGTGTTCTCGGCAGACCCACGCGCGGCGCTGAACATCTTCAAAGCGAAGGCCTTCGATCTGGTGATCACCGATCTCCGAATGCCCGGCATGACCGGGTGGGAGTTGGCCGCGGAGATCAAGCGACTGAATCCACGGATGCCCATTATCGCCATGACCGGTTGGCCGGTAGATCTGATTCGAGATGGGCAACGGAGTTCGGACCTTGCGACCATCATCCAGAAGCCCTATCGGGTGAACGAGCTGCGAGCGAAGGTTGCCAAGTTGTTGGAAGCGAGCCATGTGAAAGGTTGATGCACCGTGTGGAGAACAGCCACTGGGCCTATCGGCTAGTGTTCACCAATGCGAGGAACGGACGTTGTGCCGGCGCTGAAGCTTCCCCTTCGGCCGTGGTGTCGAGTGTTGGGTCCTTTCTGACGGGGTTATTTCCCAGCACTATGAAGAGTGGCGTGGTGGACCTCCCCAGAACGCGGAGCAGCGCGTTGACGACCTCCGGATCGAAGTGGGTTCCCGAGCAGCGGACGATTTCCGCCATCCCCTGGGCCTGAGATCGACCGGGGCGGTAGGGTCGATCCGACGTTATTGCGTCGTAAGCGTCCGCAACCGCGAGGATACGCGCCATGATCGGTATCTGGTTCTCGACCAGTCCGTAGGGGTATCCAGATCCATCGACCCTCTCGTGGTGATAGCGGATAGCGGAGAGCCCATCTCCCAGGAAGCGGAGGCTCGACAGCATTCTGTAGCCCAGTTCGGGGTGGTGATGGATGGC
>DAHXJB010000274.1:0-5757 GCA_027372455.1 Chloroflexota bacterium
ACTAGCAAGGTCGCCATTTCATAACAACTCCCTCCAGGATAGTAGCGAGATTAGGCTACAGCTCGGTTTCCTTCTCGCCGATCGTGCGAAGCATGATCTTGCCCGAGCCCGGGCGAATCGACACCGTCCGACCTCGGTGCCCCCCGATGTCGGCTTTCGCCAGAGATACCTTGTGGCGCTCCAGCGCGGCTTTGACCGCCTCGATGTTCCGTTCCCCAACAGTGAAGCCGTTGGTGCTGAAACCCGCCGCAGTGAGCATCTGTGCGCCGCCCGCGATCTTGCAGATCAGGCGGCGCGGCGACGCGCCCAGCTTGCTCATCTCCTCGATGAGCATGGGGACGGCGCGGTCCGCGAATTTGCTCAGCGGCCGTTGGCTCTGGGCCTCAGCACTGCTAGGAAGCATCACGTGGGCTAGCCCTCCCACCTTGGCATCCGGATCGTAAAGGCAGACCCCCACACAGGAACCGAGGCCGTAGGCAACCAGGACCTCCGACGGATCCTTGCTGACTCTGAGCTCGCCAATCCCCACGGGCAGCACTACCTGGTCTGCCATCGTGACTCCAGCACCTCCAGGATGGCTTGCAGCGAATACATGTCAGGCATCACCAGGAACGCTGCCTCGATGCGACGCTGGTCATCGATGAAAATGGTCTTGATCACCAATGATTCTTCGGCTGTTTCGGCAAGTGCAGTCAGAGGGACGTCCAGCACAGCTGCCCCCATATCCACCATCACCGCGGGCGGGGAAGGATGTATGTGGAGCCTCGTCACCTCGGCCAGCGCGTTCAGAAAGAAGGTACCGGTTAGGTTGCCCACCTCGCCCAGCGCCGACCGCTCCATGGCCCCAAGCGACTTGGTGGTGCCAGCAGGTTGGTCCATCACCATGTCCACCAACCTCTGAGCCTCGCGCGGGGCGAACATCAGCAAGATATGCCCCTTTACGTCCCCGCCGATCGCCAGGTATACGCCGACCACCGTCTTCTCCGGCCCACCCGCCAGCCGGGAGACCTCATCCAGCCTCACCAGGAAAATGTCCGGGGTGTGGATCTTGATGTTGCGGCCCACCATCTCAGACAGCCCTGCCGCCGCATTGGTGGTACCACGAGACGCCACATCGCGAAGGGCCTGCCACTGGCTGTCTTGCATGGTCTCAGACAGGGCGATCATGCTGCCCATCCTTTCGACTGCTCATCCAGGACACATTTCACCAGGCTGGGCACGTCAAGGATCAGCGCCACGCGGCCGTCGCCCAGAATGGTGGCCCCGGTGACCCCGGCTATGGTCCCAACCTGCCTTCCCAGAGACTTGATCACCACCTGCAGTTCACCCAGCAGCGAGTCGACCACCAGGCCGAAGCGGTTATCCCCCACCCTCACCGCTACCACGAAGACCCGATCATCGGCCGTGCTGGCAGCCGGTAGGCCGAGGGCCCTATCGAGCCCGATCAGTGGGAGCACCTGCTCGCGCAGCTGGATGGCCTGCCTCCGGTTGATCCACTGGATCTCCGACCGCCGCACCCTGATGGTCTCCACCACCGAGACCAGCGGGATCGCCAGGATCTGGTCGCTCAGGCCGACCATCAGGGCATCGATGATGGCCAGTGTGAGTGGCAGTTCCAGGGTGAACCTGGTGCCTTCCCCCACCTTGCTCTCCACCGCAACCGTGCCGTTCAGCTTCTCGATGTTGGTTCTGACGATGTCCATGCCGACACCGCGGCCGGAAACGTCGGTTATGGTGGTGGCGGTGCTGAAACCGGGGGCGAAGATCAGTTCCGTCGCCTCCTGGTCGGAAAGCCGCTCCGCCGCCTCTTGGGTCAAGACCCCCTTCCTCACAGCGGTGGACTTGATCTTTGCCGGATCTATCCCCGCGCCGTCATCCTCGACGTGCAGCAGTATTCGGTTCTCCCGGTGCATGGCCGAGAGTCTGATTCGGCCGATCTCCGGCTTCCCGGCGGCCGCCCTGCCCTCCGTCGACTCGATCCCATGATCCACGCAGTTCCGGAGGAGGTGGACGAGCGGGTCGTGCAACTCTTCGATGACCGATCGATCGAGCTCGGTCTCCCGGCCCTCCACCACGAAATCGATCTTCTTGCCGGACCGCTGGGCAAGGTCCCTTACCACCCTGGGGAGACGGTTGAACAGGCTCTCCACCGGCAGCATCCGGGCTTTCATAATGCTTTCCTGAAGCTCGTCGACGATACGACCGATATGTTGCGAGGTCTCCGTCAGGTCGCCGATAGACAGGTCGTCGTACTTGGATTGCAGCTGTCCACCCAGCTGGGCCAACCTGGTGCGGTCAATTACCAGCTCGCCCACCAGGTTCATCAGGTCGTCCAGCCGCTCCACATCGATCCGCACCGTCTTCCCCAGGCTCTTGGCCCCGGTCCCGTTCACGCGGCCTGCGAGCTCGGGCTCCTGGGACTTGACGATGGAGAGCATGGCCACCTTTGCCTCCGAGTCGGCTACCTCGGTTGTGGTGGAGGTTGCACCCAACTCCTGGCCCGCCTCGGCCAGGTCCACTGTGACCTCGTTGATGTCGGGAAGCGTCTCCAGCGCCCGCACCATCTCTTCCATCTGGCCGGTGCGCACCACCATTTGCATCGTGTTGCTGGCCTGCTGCCTTTCGATGGCGTCGAGGCTGGGTGAGCACCAGACAACAGACCCAAAACTCGACGCCTCCAGGTACAGCTGCAGACATCGAGCGGCCAGGAGCGGGCAGTCCTCCGCGATCTTCACCACCACCCGATAGCCGTCGACGCCAATCAAGTCGGGCCGTCCCACCGGTGGCGTACCGCTCCCGGCCGAGGTCCCATTCGGCTGCGCATCTCGGCCCTGTGCCGCTATGGCGTTGAGCCATGTCACCAGCTCGGAAGGGTCGAACCCGCAATCCTGCAGGGTCTCCACCTCCTCCTTGAGCAATCGCAAAGCATCCAGACTCTTGAGTAGGGCGTCGATCAGCTCGGTGGTGCTCTCGAGCTGCCCGTGGCGAAGCTGATCCAGCACGTTCTCCATGGAGTGGGTCAACGAGGCCATCTTCGTGTGGCCGATGGAGGCGGAGGATCCTTTCAGGGTGTGAGCTGCCCTGAAGATCTCCTGCAGGAGCTCCGGACGCGCCCCTTCCTTTTCCAGAAGCACTATGTCCTGGTCCAGCAGCTGGAGTTGTTCTTCCGCTTCCTGAAGGAAGAGTTGCAGTTCGTCTGGCGCCGCATCAAAACTCAGCATTGTTGCCCTTCCCGTTCGTCCGGGTGCGGTGAACGCCCCCTAGTCTCTTTCCTTCATGAAATATCGGCTTCGAGCTGGAGTCGCCACCGTGACCAAAGTCCCGACTCTTGGGGCCAAAGGTCCCGGGATTGGGGAAGGGAGCCTGGGAGCGCGGGCCTCTGGCCCGCAACCGGACGAAGGCCGGCAACCCAAGGTGAGCAAGACGTGGCGCGACGAAGAGGCAGCGCCACGCGCGCTCCAAGGGCAAGGCCCGATGCGGTTTGCTTAAGCTTAAGCCGGACATCGGGGCATACCGGCCCCAAACCTAACCCCCAACCCCCTTCCCGATGCGGGAAGGGGGAAGGAGGCTCCCCTTCCCCAGTGGGGAAGGGGCGGGGTGGTTAGGTTGGCACGAGGCAACGGGCGTCGAGTTAGGTAACCAACCAGATCCTAAGTAAACCGTATTGGAGCTAGGCCGGCAACCACGGGCGGGCGAGACGCCCGCGCTCCCAGCACCCACCACCGGGCACGACAATACGCCGGGACGCCCCACCCTCACGCTGAGGGCGCTCGTCTCGGTCGCGCACTTCCCCTCGGCCGCCAACCGCGGCTCAGCTGTGCCGGTCCACCAGAAGCCCCAGATACTGATCGATAGCCTTGGCGAGCCGAAGCATCTCCTCCGGCGGTATTTGCCGGATCAGCTTCCCGGAGGAGTCCTTCAGCTGCATGACCATCCTTCCGGAAACGGCATCCTTCACAAAGAAGATATGCGCGTCTTCACCGGGCACCTCTATCCTTGGGGCCGCGGCCGGCTGCGCATCGCCCCGGGCGTCCTCGGCATTCGCTGGAGGCTTGGCCGATTGATTCTGCTTCGTGCCATTCTGGGCACCGACACCGGAGACAGCCGGCCGGTCTACCGAAACCGCCGTTACAGGTGTGATGCCGTCCTCAAGCAGGGCCATTTCTCTGTCCTTTACGCTTCCACCTCAAGCCCTACGGACCCCAGCCCGAAGTCGCGGAGAAGATCGAGCTCAACTGCTGCTGTTGCTGTTGCGCCGACATCAGTAGCGACTCCAACGCGGTGAACTGCTGCCGCAGGGTAGCCTGCCGCTGGGCAAGATGATCGTTCATGGAGGCTATCCGGTCGTCAAGGGAACTCTGCATGGAAGTGATCGAGTCCTGCTCCTGGGAGATGTAGGACTCAGTGCCATTCGACTGGTACTGCACGTACGGGCTTAGCCGGTTCACCACCCGCGTCGCGACACCGTCCGCCCCATCGAACAGGGCCTGGACGCCGGATGGATCGCTGGTTAGCCAGTTGGTGAGCGCCGTTTGGTCCGTGACAGTGAAGTGTCCGCTGCTGTCCATCTGGATCCCCAGGCTGGACAGGGAGGTAGGGGCCCCGGATGGCACGCCGCTAACCGGACTCGACAGGTCACTCGACAGGCTGGACTCCAGACTGGTGTACAGGGTGTAGCCGGTCAAAGGGCCGAAGGTGTAGTTTCCGGTGTTGGCGTCCTTCGTAGCGGCGGACTTCGTCTTCAGGTAATCCGTGAGGCTGTTCAAATCGTTCAGGAAGCTCGTGATCTTGGAGGTGATGGTGGTCGTGTCGGTGGCGACCTGAAGGTTCACACCGCTGACGCCGGTCCAGTCACCCTGCAGATTCAGGGTCACCCCGTTGATGACGTCGGTCAGCCCGGTGTTGCTCGAACGGCTGATCTGGACGCCGTTGACGCTGAAGGTGGCGTCCTGGGCGGCCTGCAACACCGACGCACTGTTGACCGTCCCGACGTCGTTATACAGCTTGACGTCGTCGATTGCCGGGGCGTTCCCGGTGTTGGTCCCCGTGACCGTGATCCTGATCATGTTCGCGGTCACTGGGGCGAAGGTGTCCGTCTTCGTCGCCCCGGCGGCCAGGGTGTTGTTGGTCACAGTGTCCGCGGTCTGCCAGGTGGTGCCGCCGTCGTTCGAGTACTCGATGGTGTAGTTCTGCGGCACGCGGTCCGTCATCGCGCCGGTCTGGTCCCGACTCCACACCATGCGGCTGACCGTCTGGCTCGACCCGAGGTTCAGGGTAAGGCTCCAGCTGGACTGGCCATCGGCCCCATGCCAGGAACTGGCGTCCCCGGTGGTTCCATCGATGGCCAACCCCGCGGTATGAACACCATCGTCGGAGGAATCGGTTGCGCCGGTCGGGACCACCTGGGTGGAAGTGGTCGAGGTGAGCAAACCCAACGACTGCAGGGTGGTGCCGGTGAGATCGGCCAGCTTCAGGTTGTAGTTGGCGCCCGTGCTGGCACCCTCCAGGACCAGGTCGTTCTGAGCGACACCGTTAACGGTATTGCTGATGACGCTGGCGTTCACCCCCTCGCCCGTGGCATAGGAGGCGTTGTTGATGGCGTTCGCGATGTCCGACAGGCCGATGGTGGTGTTGGCCGCGAAGCTGATCAGCGCCCCGTTCACGGTGAACGACACGCCACTCGCCCCGGTGTTCATCGACCAACCGCTGCTCAACCATCCGGTCTGCAGCCGATTGGTGGTGGCCAGCGTGACCCCG
>DAHXJB010000280.1:0-11053 GCA_027372455.1 Chloroflexota bacterium
AAGGTCTCCCTGATCGAGTCGGTAAACCCGGAATGGCTGGACTTGAGCGCCCAGTGGCAGTAACGAAGAGATGCTTCGCTGGCGCTCAGCATGACATGGTGCAGGATGTCCTGTTTCCGCAAGCCGCCGTACACTGCCGGCCCGTGAGGCAGCCTCCTCACTGGCACTGAACTTGCTCATCCCTCGCCCCTAGTGTTACTAGGGTCCAGGCTTACGACTAGGAGGTACCCATGCAGCCCGAGATTTCTACCCCGCACACGAGGGGAGAGAGCGGAGTGGGTCCAGGCACAACCGGGGAAAGGGAGACCGCGGGTTACATCTCCGAAAGGGGCGCCGGCATTGGCCAAACCGTCGGCTATTACCTACAGCAGCCCACGATCATCGGATCCATCGTCATGGCGATTATTGGCGCCATAATCGGCGTCCGAGTTGCACAGCAACAGGCAATCCGCCGCCGACGGCGCTTCTACGAGCGATGGGGCGAGGCTCTGGGCTCACTTGGCGCCATCGTCCTAACGGTGATGAGAATAAGGCACCGCCGCATGTTCATGCAGCAGATGCTGCGCCAGAGACAGCGTGACCTCGCCCAGACGACTCAGGGCTGGAGCGACTTGCTGACGGAGAACATGCCCAGGATGGGCAGGGTTCGGATGCGGGCCGGTGGGCCCGCGGGCACAATGCGCCAGGTTGGCTCTGCCCTCAGTCTCATTCCGCCAACACTCGTCTTGCTCCGCAACCCGCTGGTCAGAGGGATGGTGTCGCGTCGCATGTCGAGGCAAATGTCACGAGGCATCTTCGGCAGATAGCGCGGCTAAACCGGTCCGAAAGAGGGTGCCGACGAGTGGACCACCCTCTTTCGGACCGCGGGCCCCCTATGGCATCAACCTCTTGCCTCGTGCATTTCTCTACTGGTATACTGCCGAAACCGAACTCGTCTATCGTTGAGGGCATTCCTTGCAGGGAAATTCTAGCGGTCCCAACGAGACGGCTAATGCGTCACACGATACTATCCTCCTGGTAGGGCAGGCTTCCCTGCCGGGGAGTGTGCGCCCCGATTCCTCCTCCAGCCTGCTCTCCCTCGAGATTGAGTTCGATCCTCAGACGGGCACGACCATCAATCTGCTCTGCCACGACCTTTCGCCATCCGCGGCCCTCCTTGTGGAAGAGTTATTCGTGGGGAAGGAGCTCGAGATATCTTGGGACCCTGCCGTCTCCGCCCTCGAACGGCGTTACTTTGCTCCCAACCGTGTGAGTTTGATCCGTGCGGTCCAGGCAGCGCGTTCCCAGTTCTTGCGATGGAAGCAGACCGCTGCAGCCCTCGGCACGACCCAACCACGAGACGCCGTGGGCACAGCGACCTTCGCAGAGAACGCACTTTCGAATGGCGGCGCCCCACGGAAGGGCAGTAAACACCAACTCGCAACACTCCTGGTCACACTTCTCGCCCACTCGAAGCTGCTGGACGCAAGTGAGGACTCCCACAGGGCTGGTCGTCCGATTACAGCTGAGACTCGGCGCCAGGCGGTGCAGCTTTACGCCGTTCTTCAGCAGATCCTGCATAGCGTTCAGACGGAACAGGGGCTGTTGGAGCCGCAAATAGAGCCAGTATCCATTCAAGATCTGCTGCAGGGGGCGTTGCGCCGAAGCAGTGCCTTGGGACATCGGGTCCCTCTCGAGCAGCACCTACCCGAGAACCTGGCCCCGGCCAGGGGTGATCCTCTCGTGCTGGAAGAGGCGCTGGTTCTTCTCTTCGACGAGGTGGCATCCTACGCCCTCGCGGCGAGGGCCGGGGTCGAGATCAGCGCAGAGCGCCGAAGAACCGAGATTCAGATCACCATCGCGATCTGCCCACGCGAGGCCTCTGCGCCGGACGGCCTCTATGGAGAAAGTGAGACGGGCGGTCTCTCGGATCCGCTCGAACAGATGTGGGAAGGCGGTCTCGGCACACTAGCCGCGCGAACGTTGGTGGAGCATCAGGGCGGAAGACTTTGGATGCAGGATAGTTTCCCCCAGGATCACCCCACACTCTGTCTGGCCCTCCCCCCCCAAAACGTCCAGGAGGAGGAGCAGCCGGTGTCCGCTGAATGGCGCAACGATACGCCGATTGCGCCAAAGAGGACCACCCGTGTCACAGCGGTCTGGCGGTAAGTGCCTCGCTGCCATGCCCTGGCAAGTTCCTCTCCTGTGATGCTACAATGCGTCCGGCGCCCGCGATGAGGCAGCCGCCGGTTCGCGGATATCCTCAGGATAGCCAAAGTTAGCTCCGCTTGAGCCCCGATGGAGCTGGCTCCCTAGCAAGGAAGGCGGGGTGGAGAGCTTTGTAGCCCTCGACCTGGAACTGACACCCTTCGCAGGCGAACAGCAAAGGATCATAGAGATCGCGGCCGTAAGGTTCCTCGGCGACTCTGTGGTGGATAGCTTTGCCACCCTCGTGGACCCGCGTTGCGGGCTAACCGCACGAGTCGAAGCCCTCACCGGGATTTGCCAGAAGGAGGTAGACGCCGCCCCACGCCTGGAAACGGTCCTTCCCTCCTTCCTCGCCTTTCTCGGTGACGATGCCCTGGTCGGTCAGAGCATCGATCTGGACCTCGACTGCCTCACCGCTGCCGGCGTCAGACTCCGCAACCCCCTCCTGGACACCTTCCAGCTGGCATCACTTCTGCTGCCCGGCCTCCCCGCGTATGATTTGGGAACCATAGCACGGGCTCTGGGAATCGACCTGGAGCAGGAGCACCGCGCCCTGGGTGACGCCACGGTCTCGGGGAGAGTATTTCTTGCCCTTCAGGAACGGGCCTTCCACCTCAGCCTTCCTGTGTTGTCCCACATCAACCAGCTCGTCCCACTACTGCCGGACTGGCCCTTCGCTGGTCTCTTCCGCGAGGCGCAGCGCCGTCGCACGAGAGACCGCTTCACCGCGCAGGGTGAGCGAGGGCGCGGGTGGGCACCTGGTCAGACGTCAGCCTCCGGTCACTTGACCCTCAGCACCCCGTCGATCGCCCTCAACGACGAGGAGCTACCCATCTTCGCTGCCTCGTCTCGCCACGCCCCACCCCCTGCCCTTCGCCCCGTCCCCGATCCAGTTCCGGTTGATCCCGACCAACTGCGATCGTTGCTGCGCCCGGGCGGAGCCGTGGCTTCCGCCCTCCCAGGCTATCAGGAGAGGGAAGAACAGCTCCGCATGATGCAGACCGTAGCGGCAGCGCTGAACGACGGCGAGCATCTACTGGTGGAGGCTGGCACCGGCACCGGGAAGTCCATGGCCTACCTGTTGCCAGCCCTCTATTATGCCGTCCAGAACGGCAGGAGAGTCGCCATCTCGACCAACACCCTGAATCTTCAGGACCAACTGTTCCAGAAGGACATCCCGGCTCTTCAATCCTGCTTGCCGCTTGAGTTCAGGGCCGCTCTCCTGAAGGGCAGAGCCAACTATCTCTGCCTGCGGCGGTGGCTGGTGCTCAGCCGATCGCCCAACCTCACGGCTGGCCAGATCCAGTTGTTGATCAAGACCTTGATCTGGCTTTCCGTCACGGAGACCGGTGACCGGGCGGAACTTAACCTGCTGGGCCCCGAGGGCGAATTGTGGTCCGGGATCGCCGCCCAGGTTGAATCCTGCGCCCTTGCCGCTTGCCCTCACTTCAAGAAGGGAGACTGCTTCGTTCTTAAGGCGCGCCGAAAGGCCGAAAACGCTCACCTGCTGGTTGTCAACCACGCTCTCCTCCTCAGCGACCTGACCAACTCGGTCGGGGTCCTGCCCGAGTACTCCCATCTGATTGTGGATGAAGCCCACCATCTCGAGAAGGAGGCCACCCACCAGATGGGGTTCACGATGAGCTGGGGGGATCTCCACTCCTTCCTGTCCGTGCTCTATCAGGTCACATCCAGCCGGCGGCCCGCTGGCTTCCTGCCGGAACTACTCGAGACCCTGCAGAGACAGCGGCTGTCGCCCCAAACCTTCGAGGCTATCTCGAAGCTGCTGTCGTCGTCCGAGGCGTTGGCGCAGGCCTGCCTTGAGGAGGGCCACACCTTCATTGAAACACTCAACTGTTTCATTCTCGATCATGCCGAGGAACGGCCGCGCGCTGGAACCAGAGTGCGCATCACCTCTTCCCTTCGAGCCCAGCCCGGGTGGTCGGAAATCGAAATCCGCTGGGCCGAGCTGGCGCAACGGCTGGACTCCCTGGGCCGGCACTTTAGCCGCTTGCAGACTGCCCTCGACGACCTGGAGACCGGCCAACTGCCGCGAGGGGAGGGCGTTCTCGCCGAGCTCGCGGGATTCCAGAGCTACCTCGGCAAGCTATTGAGTCAGGGGGATGAGATTATCTCGGAGCCGATGCCTAACGGGATCTACTGGATAACTACCGGTCCTCTCCTGGAGGAGTTGGCGGTAAGCTCTGCGCCGCTCCACGTCGGCGAAGCTCTCAATGCCGCTCTCTTCTCGTGCAAGGACAGCGTCATCCTCACCTCGGCAACACTCACCACCGAAGGGAGCTTCGACTACATCAAGGAGCGTCTGGGTCTGGAGGGTGCCCGAGAGTTGATGCTGGGTTCCACCTTCGACTACGAGAACTCTACTCTTCTGTACGTAGTCAAAGATATCCCCGAGCCGACCAAGCCCGCCTGCCAACGAGCAGTCGAAATCGCCATAACCGATCTCGTGTCGACTCTCCAGGGCCGCACCCTTGTGCTCTTCACCTCGCACGCTCAGCTAAGGCTCACCACGGGTGCAATTAGGTCGAAGCTGGAGGAGGAGGGGATACTTGTGCTGGCTCACGGCCTGGACGGGTCGCGACGCAGGTTGCTCCAGGCCTTCAAGACAAGTCCGAAGGCGGTGCTCATGGGCACCAGCAGCTTCTGGGAGGGAATCGACGTCGTGGGGGATGCCCTGAGTTGCCTCGTGATCGTCAAGCTACCCTTCTCAGTTCCCACAGACCCCATCTTCGCCGCGCGCAGCGAAGCCTTTGACGAGCCCTTCCGCCAGTACTCCGTTCCTCAGACCATCCTACGGCTGAAACAGGGTTTTGGGAGACTGATACGCAGCCAGACAGACAGAGGGGTAGTGGTGATCCTGGACAGCCGGGTCGGAAGCAAGTTCTACGGCCCCGCCTTCATTCACTCCTTGCCCCGATGCACAGTCCGCATGGGACCGGCAGCGCATGTGGCCGAAGCTTCGCGATCCTGGCTGAAGAACTGAGGCTACAGTTATGCTCGGGGCAGGTCCGAAGGACCTGCCCCGCTTCCAATCAACTTCAGACTAACTCTGCTCTTCCTCTTGCGAGGGCCCGAAGGTCTCTACCTCCAGGGAACCAGTCACCCGAGCCCGCCTGGAACCCCGACGTCCATACCGAGCTTTCTCGATCACCTGATCGATTAACTCCGTGTCGCGACCTTCCTCCTTCAAGTCGTCCACGTAGACTGCCTCTCCGTCATCGGTCAACAGGTAGTGCCGGTCACCGTTCAGGTCAACGTACAGCTTCATCGGTGCCCTCCTTCTCCGATCGGCGGATCCTCTGGCTTTCCGGATGGAAACCGATTGCATTCATTTGTCGGTGCCATCCTGCCAGAACAGAGTGTAACGCCCACGGTCGGATTATATGCGGTCGACGGTGAAAACGGAACGGCTACGACTCTATCCGCTCGTACGAATCCATCGTCTTTTCAAGCGGTTTCTCTCCAATGCTGTATGCATGCAAGACCTCTGCCACCGCTCGTTCTCCGGAACCGCGGTCCCTGCAACGCAGCTCGGCCAGAGCCTCGCCCGCCTCCACAAATGCACCCTCCTTGGCTCGCAAGAGCACTCCCACCAGCGGATCGACCGAGTCATCCTTGATTGCTCGTCCGGCGCCAAGGGTCAGTGCAGTGCGAGCGATGCCGCGGGCGTCCAATCGCGTCACCCAGCCCGAACTGGGGGCCAACACTTGGAGCACTATCGGAGCCATCCCCATCAGCTCCGGCCTCTCCACTATCCGCGGGTCACCCCCCTGCAGGGCTATCAGCCGTTCCAGCCAAGTAAGTGCCTTACCGGAAGAGAGCGCCTGAAGGGCAGCTTCCCGTCCCGCCTCCGGACTCTCGACCGTTCCAACAAGATAAAGCATCTCGCCGGCCAGCAGCGCTGAGAGCTCCACCAAGTCTTGGGGGCCATCCCCGCGCAAGGTCCGTATGGCTTCGGCCACCTCCAGGGCATTTCCCACCGCTTGACCCAACGGCTGATCCATCGGGGTCAGCAGAGCGCTCACCCGCTTCCCGGCCGCGGTGCCGATTGCCACCATCAGCTCAGCCAACTCGCGGGCCTCTTCTCGCTTCGCCATGAAGGCGCCGCTACCCATCTTAACGTCCAGCACAAGGCCATGGGCGCCGATCGCCAGCTTCCTGCTCATGATGCTGCTGGCTATCAAGGGAATGCTGTCCACGGTGCCCGTGACGTCTCGCAGGGCGTACAGCTTGCGGTCGGCGGGTGCCAACTCCGGCGTTTGGCCAGCGATTACTATTCCTTCAGTTTCTAGCTGGCGCATGAACTCCGTGGCCGACAAATCCACTCGAAACCCGGGTATCGATTCCAGCTTGTCCAGGGTTCCGCCGGTGAAGCCGAGCCCCCGCCCCGACATCTTCGCCACGGCCACCCCGCACGACCGCACCAGGGGAGCCACAACGAGCGTCGTCTTGTCCCCCACGCCGCCCGAGCTGTGCTTGTCCGCAACCGGAAACCCAAGCTGCGAAAGGCCAAGTGAGTTCCCGGACTCCCCCATCCCCGAGGTCAGGTCAAAGCTCTCTCGGCGACTCATCCCTCGACAGCAGACAGCCATCAACCAAGCGGAGAGCTGGTAGTCGGGGACCTCCCCCCGAACGTAGCCGAGCACCAGGGACTCGATCTCCTCATGGGATAGCTCGCCCCCTGCCCTCTTCCGCTCGATGGCTTCCACAACCCTCACTGTCCCCACTCCTCCAGCCTCCCCTCGTCCAGGTAGCCCACCGACACGATACGTCCGCCGCTCCGATACACCCTCGGCAATCGGTAACCCAGAGAGGTGACCACCTCGTAGCTTATTGTCCCCGACCGCCGCGCAAACTCGTCGCAGCTGATCTCGTCGTCGCCCTGGACCCCGATGGCCACGGCAGGCGCCCCCTCGTGTATGGAGCCAAAGCCGGTCACGTCCACCACACACTGATCCATGCTCACCCGGCCGATGATCGGAGCCCTCTTGCCCTTGACCAGTAGGACCCCACGGTTCGAGTGGCTGCGGGGAAGGCCGTCTGCGTACCCGATCGGCACCAACGCCACCTGCATCGGCCGGTCCGCCACGAATGTGCGACCGTATCCAATGCTCTGCCCCGGTTGTAGCCGGAACACCCTTGCGATCCTCCCCTGAAGGGATAGGGCGGGGCGGAGCGCCGCACGCGGGACCAGGTGGGGTGATGGATACAGCCCGTATAGGGAAAGGCCTATTCGCACCATGTCCAGGTGACTCTCCGCGATCCCGAGGATGGCTGCGCTGGCTGCCATGTGGACCACCCTGAAGCGGAATCCTGCCTGCTCCAGTCCATCTCGAGCCCTCTCAAAGGCAAGCAGCTGTGACTCGGCGAAGCTCCTGTCCTCCTCGTCGGCGGTAGCGAAATGAGAGCAGAGTCCTTCCAGATGGAGTCCAGGGAGGCTAGCGGCGGATGCGAGCCATTGCACCACCTCGGCCGCCGGCACTCCATACCTGCTGAGTCCCGTATCCACCTTGAGATGGACCGGTACCACCTTGCTGGCCCGCTGGGATGCCTCCGAGACGGCGATCGCCTGCTGGAGGCTTACGAGAGTCGGCCTCAGATCGTTCTCCACGAGCGTTGAGACCTCCGATTGTGCCATCGGACCAAGCACCAGGACAGGAGCGCCTATTCCGGCGTTCCGCAACTGGACCCCCTCACGAACACGAGCCACCGCCAGCCACGATGCGCCGGCCTCCAAGGCCGCCGTCGAAACCGCCACAGCCCCATGGCCGTACGCCTGAGCCTTGACAACCGCCATTATCTGGCAGCCGGCATCGAGCGTGCCCCGCACAACCCTTACATTTTCTCGGATCGCGTCCAGATCAACCTCGACCCAGGACGGCCACGGCATAGTCTCCACAACCTCTTCTCCTCCCTGCGGAATTGGCTTCGCTTTGTCCCGTCCAGACCCATTCGCCGCTGTTCGAAACGAGGCCCCTTCGACCAACATCCATCCTTGCATCCTTGCCGAAACATGAACGCATAGCAGATTATAGACCCCCTGCCTCTCCCTCTGTGAGAGGGTCTGAGTGAGGGGCCAGATTTCTTGCTGGGGTGCTGTGGCTTGAGTAGAATGAAAGATGCGGAGAATGCTGCGGCCGCTCGAGGAAGAGCGCGCTAGCGTATCCTTACGGGAGATGATGATGAAGGCAGTATTGATGGCCGGGGGAGAGGGCTCGAGACTCCGGCCGCTTACTTTGGGCCGCCCAAAACCGATGGTGCCGATCGCCACAAAACCGGTGATGCAGCATAATCTCGATCTTCTCAAGCGACATGGCATCACCGAGGTCGTGGTAACCGTCCAGTATCTAGCTTCCATGATCCAGGACTACTTCGGGGATGGGAGCCAACTGGGCATGAAGATCGTCTATTCCGTCCAGGAGAGCCCTCTCGGAACCGCCGGCAGCGTCAAGCTCGCTCAGAAACAGCTCACCGACACCTTCATCGTCATCAGTGCCGACGCCCTGACCGACTTCGACCTGGGCCAGATCGTCGGCTTCCACAAGGAGAAGAAGGCCCTCGCTACCCTTACCCTTTACAGGGTGCCAAATCCGCTGGAGTACGGTGTCATCATCACCCGCGAGGACGGACAGATCGTCCAGTTCCTCGAGAAGCCCAGTTGGGGCGAGGTCTTCAGCGACACGGTGAACACGGGCATCTACGTGCTGGAGCCGGAAATCCTCGATTACTTCGAACCGAACCGGGTATTTGACTTCAGTCAACAGCTGTTCCCCATGATGCTCAAGAAGGGCGACCCACTCTACGGCTTCATCGCCCCAGGCTACTGGTGCGACGTGGGGAACCTGCAGGAGTACATTCGCGCCAACGCGGATCTCCTGTCCGGGAAGGTAGCAATCCCGCTGCCGGGCCGGCATATCGGTGGCGGGGTCTGGATCGACGAGGGCGCCGATGTGGCCCCCGATGCCCAGTTGTACGGCCCACTTTGCGTGGGTAGAGAGGCCAAGATTAAGAGCGGCGCCGTCGTCCACGGCCCTGGCGTCATCGGCGAGTACTCCGTGGTGGACAGTCGCAGCCACGTCGTGCGCAGCATCATATGGAATAACAGCTACCTCGGTGAGCGTGTCGAGCTGCACGGGGCGATTGTCGGGAAGCAGTGCCACGTGGAGAGCAAGGCCGTCATCTTCGAGGGAGCCGTCATCGGCGACAACACTGTCGTTCGGGACAGCGCCATTATCCAGCCTAACGTGAAGATCTGGCCGAACAAGGAGATCGAGACCGGCGCCACGGTGGCCACAAGCATTATTTGGGGCGCGCAGGGACGGCGTGTGCTGTTCGGACGCTACGGGGTCACCGGCCTCGTGAATATCGATCTGACACCGGAGTTCGCCGCCAAGCTGGGGGCGGCTTTCGGGGCTACGCTTCCAAAGGGCACGGTGGTGACGGTGAACCGCGACCCAAATCGCACCCCGAGAATGATCAAGCGAGCCATCATATCTGGACTCCCATCGGCGGGCGTAAACGTCGCGGATCTTGCCACGGTCCCGACACCGGTGGCCCGATATGTAACCCGCATTTCCGAGGCTCAGGCCGGCATCGACGTGCGCCTATCTCCGTACGATAACAGGGTGGTGGACATCAAGTTCTTCGATCAGAACGGTATGGACATAGGCAAGGTCGTCGAGCGAAAGATAGAGAACACCTTCTTCCGCGAGGATTTCCGCCGGGTCTACCTCGACGAGGTGGGGCTCATCTACTATCAGCCCATGGTAGCGGAGAGCTATACCGAGGGGTTCATCTCGGCGCTCGGCAAGGCCTCCCTTCCATCCCCGCCAGACGGTTTCAGCCTAGTCGTGGATTTCAGCAACTCCACCGCCTCCACCATATTGACTCCCATCCTACGCCGCAGCGGGGCCAGGATGGTGGCGCTCAACGCTACTGCTGAGGACGCGCAATCCGTGTGGTCGCCGGAGGAGCAAGATGTGACCCTGGCTCAGTGCGCCGCGATCTCTGCCGCCCTGCGAGCCACATTGGGGGTGCGAATCGATCCCGGAGGCGAGCGAATCTGGCTTGTTACTGGGAGAGGGCAGATCCTCCCCAACATGACCGCCCTCGCGGCCATGGCCGACCTGGTGTTCCGGGCCAAGCCCGGCGCCGTTGTGGCAGTGCCGGTTTCGGCCTCCAAGATCCTCGACCAGATCGCCGCCAAACATGGTGGACGGGTCGTACGTACCCGCGTAAACCCGCACTCCATGATGGAGGTCGCCGCCCGTGAGAAGGTCGCCATGCTGGGAGATGGCAACGGGGGGTTCATCTTTCCCGCTTTTCATCCTGGGTTCGACGGCATTTTCGCCATCGCCGAGATGACAGGGCTGCTTTCTGGGGCTAATGCCACCCTGGATGAGGTCGTGGGAGAGCTTCCTCCCTACTACATGTCCTCCACCAGGGTGTCGTGCCCGTGGGAGCGGAAGGGAAGGATCATGCGGATCCTGCACGAGCAGTATCGCGACGGCCTGTCCAAACAGATCGACGGCGTTCGCATAGACCTCGGCGACGAGTGGGTTCTGATCCTGCCCGACCCTGACCGACCCATCTTCCACGTGATCGCCGAGTCGACCTCGACCGAGCAGGCCAGGGTCCTTCAAGACAAGTACGCCGCCCTCATCAGCGGCCTGCAGGACTGAAAGACCCTGCGAACCATGCCCCCGCCGCCCACGGGCAGGCTTACCCTGTGCTATACTTCCGTATCGACCGTGCCAAGACTCGGGGTAAGGCTGCTTTCGCAGTTGCGCTGCCGGCACATAATAGTGCAGCTCCGAACGATGGAGGCCCAGCTGCGGCCTCCTTT
>DAHXJB010000332.1:0-5868 GCA_027372455.1 Chloroflexota bacterium
ATGTGCTGCGTTCGGCGAGCGCAGTACGGGATCAGCGGACCAGACAGACCGTCGCCTACTCCCGCAAGGTCTTCATTCCGTTGACCAACCTCTGCCGCGACCGCTACCGTTCCCACATGGAAGCGGCCCAGGAGTGATCTACCGAATTGCCTCACTGTAGGTCGGCGTGGCCAGCTCGACCTCATTGTCCACCGCTGTATTCACCTCGAAAGGAGGCACCTTTCTGCCGTACTGATCGAAAAGTATGCGGATGGTCGGTCGCTGGATGTCGGCGGATGGAGTCGCGGTGACCACGCCACGATGGCCCTGAAGTTTGCTTGAGATCACCACCACTTCCGTCCCAACAGGAAAGGCAGGAAGGATCGAGAAGAAGCGCCGAACGAGCTCACGATTCAGGTGAGTGCCGGCCATCTCCCTCATGGCCGCCACGATCTCCGATGGCGTCAGAGCCCGCCGATATGGGCGGTCCGAGGCCAGAGCCGAATAGACATCGGCGACGGCGGCGATCTCCGCGGCCGGCAGGATCAGCTGTTTTCCGAAGCGAGACTCCATGGACGCACCGAAACGGTTGTCTCCCCTCAGGCCCCTGGGGTATCCGGTGCCGTCCTGCCGCTCGTGGTGCTGCCAGACGATGTGGCGGGCGATAATGTCCGAGGCTCCCATGAACTGCTGAGTTGCCTCGTAGCCTGCTGTTGGATGCTGCTTGACCAGGGCGAATTCCTCTTCAGTCAGGCGACCCGGCTTGGCCAGCACTTCGGCAGGGACCGTCGTCTTGCCGATGTCGTGGCAGAGACAGCCCAGAGCCAGTTGGTGCAGTTCGTTCAAGGACAGGTACAGCCGTTTTCCCAGCAGCACACCCGCAACGGTGACCTCCAGTGAGTGCTCGAATGTGTAGCTGTCGTGTGTCTTCAGGGAGGCCACTCCCGACAGGGTGTCGGCGGTCATGACCTCGTCCACTATCTTCTCAACGTCCCGATACAGCTTGGGCAGCTGTGGAGCGGCCTTGTCCACCAGCTGTGCAGGGGCGGTCTGTTTGCCATCCTTGGATGGCTGGGGGGTGACGTTCTGGACTACTGTGAAGAGATCGCGCACGTGCTTGTAGGTAGCTACTCGCACCTGCTCAGAGATGATCTCGGGTGGCTCGATGTCGTCGCCAATGCCGTCGCGTATGAATACCGCATAGTAGCCCAAGGAGCGAAGGGCGTTGATGTAGCTGGCGCTGAGCTTCACCCCTTGAGATAGAAGGGTGTCGCCTCGGTCGTTGTAGATTGTCCGAGCCAGCACCATTCCGGCCCGAAGCTCATCGAGATAGGCCTTTCGCATCCCAGCGCAGTCTCCTGTTATTCCATCTCATAGTTATATCGGCGCCATGTTACGTGAAGATTAGGCCCGTGGGTTGCCACCCGAGATTCGGGTGTGCCCATCGGAGGCGAAGTCGAACCCCACCAGTTCGGCGTAGGAGGAGGTTGCGATCTCGATATCTTTCTCCTTGTGTGTGTCCAGCTCGAAGGGAGCAACCGCGTGGCCGCGACGATCGAAGAGGATGCGCACGACGGGACGGCTAAGGTGGGCGGGATGGATGTCGGTCACGATTCCGCGATAACCCTGCAGCTTGGGGGAGATCACCACGACCTTGGTGCTGATAGGATAGGTGGGGAGAATGCTGAGAAATCTGGTGACGATCTCACGGTTCAGGTGGTCGCCGGCCATGGACTGGAGGGCGGCGACAATCTCGGAGGGCGACATGCCCTGGCGATAGGGACGATCGGAGGCCAGCGCGGCATATACGTCGGCCACGGCTGCGATCTCGGCAGACTGCAGCATGAGCCCCTGCCCGTAAACCTCCTTGCCGGGGCTGAAGCGATTACTTCCCCTCAATCCCCTTGGATAGCCGGTTCCATCCTGCCGCTCGTGGTGCTGCCGGACGACATTGCGGGCGACGATGTCAGAGGCACCCATCAGATACTGAACGATATCGTAGCCGGTCTGAGGGTGTCGCTGGATCAGCAGGAACTCCTCACGGGAGAGACGGGTCGGTTTGTTCAGTATGGACTTGGGAACGACCATCTTGCCGATGTCATGGCAGAGGCAGCCCAGCGTCAGTTGACGTAACTCCTGCTCGGAGAGGAAGAGCCGCTGTCCCAGCATGACCCCGGCGATGGTGACCTCCAGGGAGTGTTCGTAGGTGTAGCTGTCATGGCTCTGCAAAGACACCATTCCGGAAAGGGCTTCGGCGCTGGCCACTCTAGCGATGATCGCCTCGACGTCGCGATACAGGGTGGCAAACTGGGGCTTGGCCGCCCGGGCGAACCGGGCGAGCAGCTCCCTCTGTTCCTCCGGGTCTTCCACTGCAGAGACTGACTCAATGACGGCGAACAGCTCGTCCAGGTGCTTGTAGGTGAGGTTGCGCAGTCTAGGTGTGAGGATGTCCGGGGGCTCCACGTCGTCGCCTACACCATCCTGGATGTAGACAATGTAGTAGCCATACTTCTTCAGGGCGTCGATGTACTGCTCCGTGAGCGTGACCCCGGCACTCAAAAGCACGTCTCCACGTCTGTTGTGGATGTCCTTGCCCAGGATCATGCCGGGCTCGATTATGTCGAGGGTCACTTTCCGCATTGGGACCTCCAGAGGCGAGTAGCGGAGACGCATGGTGGATGCAACGGAGCGATTCTATTGCAGCAAGCCTCGGCTGTCTATTGTCTCCGACTAGGGGGTCATCGCGGGGAAGGGTGATTTGGCCTCGGCCGTGAACGGCCGGGCTAAGAGCATCGGCCAGGCCACGGTTAGCCCGGCCCCGCGGGGCCGAGACGTCACACAAGACCGCGAGGAGCCCGACTCCTCGAAAGCCACCGCGAACTGCCGCGTTGTGGGGCGGCGACCCATCCTGAAGGCTCGTTGCCCTGCCGGTATAGCTACCGTATACTACCAGGGAGAACAGGCTTAGGGGGATTCATGACCAAAGGCAAAGCGATCCGCTTGACCTCATTGGCCAGCTGCGCCGGTTGAGCAGGCAAGATGGGTCCGTTGGACCTCGAGAAGATACTGAAGCCGCTGGCTCAATACAACCACCCGGATCTGCTGGTGGGGTTGAAGACCGGTGACGACGCCGCCGTGTTCAAGCTTGGGGACAAGGCCGTCATCGAGACCGTGGATTTCTTTGCCCCGGTAGTTGACGATCCCTACAGCTACGGTGCGATCGCGGCGGCAAACGCCATGAGCGACGTCTACGCCATGGGTGGGGAGGTGTTGTTTGCCTTGAACGTGACGGCTTTCCCTGAGGATCTGCCCGCGGAGATCATGTCATCCATCCTGCGGGGCGGAGCTGAAAAGGTGGCCGAGGCCGGAGGGGTCATAGTTGGCGGCCACACCGTGATAGACAAGGAACCAAAGTATGGCCTCTGTGTGACTGGGATCGGGGATCCATCCCGGATTACCACCAAGGGGCAGGCGCGTCCGGGGGAGTTGCTGGTGCTGACCAAGCCGCTGGGTACCGGGGCGATCACAACCGCGCACAAGGCGGATGTGGTCGAGGAGAGCCATCTGCGAGCCGCGGTCGAGAGCATGCTGCAGCTAAACCGTACGGCGGCCCGACTGCTGAGGGGGGCAGGAGTTCAGGCCTGTACCGATGTCACCGGGTTCGGCTTGTTGGGCCACGCCTCGGAGATGTCGGAGGCCAGCGGGCTTCGGCTTCGGATCGACTCGGCAAAGATCCCGTTGCTACCCGGCGCGGTGGATTATGCGCGGGCCGGTACCCTGCCGGGTGGGCTAGGACGCAACCGGGCCTACCTGTTAGGAACTGGAGAGGCGACGGGTGTGCGAGTGCAACTCGAGGATACGGTGGGCCCAGAGTTGGCCGACCTGCTGATGGATCCCGAGACTTCGGGTGGGCTGCTAGCGACGGTGGCCCCGGAGAGGTTGGAGGCGCTGCGAGAGTCCTTTGCGGTGGAGGGATTGAGCTGCTGGGTCATCGGTGAGACGCTAACCGGTTCCGGCATTCAGGTGGTCTGATCAGCGGGATTTCCAACTGCCCGAAGCTCGACTCCATCGCGATTATCAGCATTGATATTCCGAAGGGAATCCTCGACCCGAGTTGATTTCTATGGCTCAGAAGCGCGTTGGGATCTTGGTAGTTGCCTATAACGCGGAATCCACTCTGGGAAGCGTTCTGGAGAGGATCCCGCCCCCTGTAATGGCCAAGGTCGAGGAAGTATTCGTCTTCGACGATGCCAGCCAGGACGACACCTATGGGGTCGGCTGTTCATACAAGGCCGAGAGCCAGCTGTCCAAGCTGACCATCCTCCGAAATCCCGTCAATCTGCGCTACGGGGGAAACCAGAAACGGGGCTACCGCTATGCGATGGAGCGAGGGCTGGACGTTGTCGTACTGTTGCATGGGGATGGCCAGTACGCTCCCGAGGTGATGCAGGATCTGCTCACTCCACTTGAGGAGGGTAGAGCCGATCTTGTCATGGGATCTCGAATGATGGCGCCTGGAGCTGCACGGCGGGGTCGCATGCCTCTGTATAAGTACGTGGGGAACCGGATCCTAACCGCGAGCCAGAACTGGCTACTCGGGACCCGTTTCAGCGAGTTTCACTCCGGCTACCGCGCATATAGCACGGCGGCGCTTTCAGAATTGCCCCTCGATCAGATGTCCGACTCGTGGCACTTCGACACCCAGATCATCCTCGAGCTTCTTCGCCGCGGTCACCGCATCCTCGAGGTCGCGATTCCCACCTACTACGGTGATGAGATCTGCCGGGTCAACGGTATTCCATATGCCTGGCAGTGCCTGAAGAGCACGGCGACTTTTGCCCTATCCACCGGGAGATGGCCCAGTGTACCAGCTTCACGCCGCCGTAGGCAGTAGCCACAGAATACTCTCCGGTTTGGCGACGAGCCTGGGCCTGGAGCCTGTGCTAGATGTAGGCGCTGCCGAGGGCTACCTGGGCCGTCTACTGGAGGGCAGCGGGCTGTCGGTGGATGCGGTCGAGCCCAACCCTACCTTCGCCGGGCGCGCGCATCCGTATTACCGCAAGCTGTACGCTGCGCCAGTTGAGACCGTTGCCCTGGATGAGAGCTACGGCACCATCGTTCTCGGCGACGTTCTGGAGCATCTTTCCGATCCCCTTGGGGCCCTCTTACTCCTAAAGCGGTATCTGAAACCCGAAGGTGTCATGCTGATTTCGTTGCCCAACGTCGCCCATCTGTCGGTGCGGCTGCTGCTGCTCTCGGGCAGATTCCCCCCGATGGATCGGGGGCCACTCGATCGAACCCACCTCCACTTTTATACTCGGTCCACGGCGGAGCAGCTCTTGGGAGATGCCGGTCTGCGGATCCGGAGCCGCCGAGCTACCGTGGTTCCACTGGCGGACATTTTCGGTGGCCGTTGGAGGGCCCTGGCCGTGGCGGTGCAACCGCTGCAGCAGGCAGGGCTTCGCTTGATGCCGGGCCTGTTCGCCTACCAATGGGTTTTCGTCGCTTCGGCCGATAGTAGAGAGGTCGGGGCCGGACAGCTCAGTTGAGAGTGCTACTTCTGCCAACTCGTTGGTCCATCCGTGGGGTCGCTGTTTTCCCTGCACTTCTGGGCTGCGCTCTGCTACTGTGGTTTGGGAGCTCCCTCCTACTGGATCTGTTTCCCGAGGTTCTGAGGATCAGCGAAGACGGTGGATACCTCAGCATTTCGATCGAAGGCGAGACCGGGGTTGTGCCGGTGGCTGCGCCGATCCGATCCCTCGACTTTGTCCCCATTCCTCCCCATCTCAGGGAGTACCAGATCGACGGCTCCGATTCCACCAACAACTTCACCTTCGATCCGGACTACTTCGCCCGCATTGCAGGCTCTCCATACTATCGTTTCCAGGC
>DAHXJB010000337.1:0-3761 GCA_027372455.1 Chloroflexota bacterium
CGCCAGTCTCCTACTCTACCCAAACGGACGATCTTCGGGAATACGCTATGCAGTAGCTGTAGTGGGGGATGAGGCCGTCTGCAGCCCCGGCACTGAGAAGGCGTGCACACTGTTGAGCGGAGCGAGGCATCTTCTCGCAACTGGAGATCCTTCGCTTTTCGCTGTTCAGAAACTTCAAGTTTCTGTGCTTCGCACAGGGTTCCCGGAACCCTGGGATACTCAGGATGACAGGTTGGGCGCTCAGGATGACAGGTTGGGCGCTCAGGATGACAGGTTGGGCGCTCAGGATTGCACCCGTTGGGCACTGCGCCTCGGAACGCGGTCGCCGAGGTGGATCGGTAGGAGGAGACCATGCACGTTGGTGAGAGACACGCCCCATGGTTTCTGTGGCCCTTTGTGGCCTTTTTCGCGCTGTTGGGAGCCATCGTCAATCTGGTGGGCAGGTTCGTCGCTATACTTCTCGGCCTGGTGTTGATGGCCGTAGGAGTGATCCTCAGCCTGACCATCGTGGGGGCTGTGGTGGGGATCCCGTTGATGTTGCTGGGGTTCTCGCTGGTGGTGCGAGGACTCTTCTGAGCGACACAGATGGCAAACTGTTCGCGTCCGGCGAACGGGCAACTTCTTGTCGCCGGCGATGGGAAAGGGTGAGCTGTGGGGCGGCGAGCGACTTGGTACCTGGCTCTGGTCCTGCTGATCCTGGTCCTCATAGCTGCCCTGGCCGCCGTGACAGTCCTGCGCCTGTAGATAGAGGTCAGCCAGGATGACACCTAATAGGATCTGTGTGGCATAGTACTAAGCGCAAACGATGCTGACCAAGGGGCTGTTCCACCCCATCAGCAGCGGAAGCACCAATGCTGCCAGTGCGACCAACCCGACCAGCGCCAGCACCCACAATAGTATCAGAGCCATGCCGTCCCATTGAGGAAAACGTTTATGGTTCTGTCCGGCCGGATCTGAACTGCCCGATGGGTCCCTGTTCGAAGATCGATGCATCGTTCTTGTCGAGGTTCAGTTTCTGGTGGCGGGATCGCGTCTCGATCCGCTCTGCAAATCGTTGTAGCGTGGCCGTCGCTGAATAACTGTTCCCGCTGCCCTCGGAGTGCTACTTTGCCCGAGTGTGACTATCCATGTAGATCGCTCACTAAATGCTAGGAGTGCAGTATTGAGAGGACCTGAGTTGCCGCTGAAGGGAAACTGAAGATCCGTTTAAACCGGCAGGCTCATGCTGCCGGATGCCATCCTGTTCCATGAAGAGCGGACACATTGCGCTGAAAGCAGGCCCCCGCTACACTTACTGTCACCGAGCTTCTTTCTAGTTGCAGTTGCCGATGAAGGGGCCCAAATGCGTGCGGATCGCGGAGGTGTGCGTTGCGGTTGAGAAATCCCTGGCGCAGCCTGCGGATCAAGATCATCGCATGGTCTTTTGTACCCACTTCCATCATCCTCCTGGCCGCGGGGCTCGTGAGCTTTCATGCCTACCAGAGGGTGACCGAGGATCTGGTTCTCGGTCGCAACCAGGAGTTGGCGCGCCTCTCTACCGGCCAGTTGTCGGCGGACCTCACCGAGTATTCCGATCTGCTCACCGGATTGGCCAGAATGACCGACATGCGTGGCGACGACCCGGTAGTGCAGCGGGCGGCCCTTCATCGAGCGGCGAACCGCCTCGTGGTATTCGATGCAGGCGCGGTGATCATCAACCGATATGGCCGGGTGATCGCCGCGGAGCCCGCACGGCCGGAGATAGTGGACCAGAACTGGTCCAGCCGTCCCTACTACTGGCAGATGTTGCACTCCGAGGCTCCGATCTTCTCCGACGTGGTTGCCGATGGTCAGGGCGGCTCCGAGGTGATCGTCGTGGCGGTGCCGCTACTGGGGGATCAGGCAGAGTATCAGGGAACCCTGGTGGGCATGTTCAGGCTGGGCATCACCCCGGTCAGCTCTTTCTATGGGGGCATCATCAAGCTGCGGGTTGGGGAGGGCGGCAACACCTATCTGGTGGATGGTGCGGGGCGCGTGATCTACCACTCCAATACCGACCTCATCGGCAGCGACTTTTCGTGGAGAGACGTGGTGCGGCAGGTTGTGAGCCGGAAATCGGGCCAGAGCTTCACCACCGATGGAGAGGGCCGCCGAGTCGTGGCTAGCTTCGCGCCCGTGTCGGGCACCTCCTGGGGACTGGTCACCGAGGAGAGATGGGACGCCTTGATGGCTCCCAGCCAGGGTTATCGCCTCTTCCTGATGCTGCTCCTGGCGCTCGGCGTGGCTGTGCCGGCCCTCGTCGTGACAGTTGGCGTCCGGAGGGTGACGGGCCCGATCGCCGATCTCATCGTCGCTTCGCGGAGGGTGGCCGGGGGCGATTTTGGCCAGACCATCACCGTCACGACCGGGGACGACTTGGAGGAGCTGGCCAAGCAGTTCAATCTCATGTCGGCCCAGCTGAAGGAGTCCTATGCCAACCTTGAGCGAAAGGTGGCCGATCGCACGCGGGAGCTGGCCGCCCTCAACGCCATAGCGGCGGCGGTGAGTGGCTCCCTGGATCTGGATGAGATCCTCTCGGACGCCCTGGACAAGACCCTCCAAACCATGGAGATCGAAGCCGGCGGGATCTATCTTCTGGAGAAGCAGTCTCAGCTTAGGATCGTGGCCCATCGCGGGTTGAGCCCGCAGTTCGTGGCTGCGATCGACGGATTGAGATTGGGCGATGGGTTCTGCGGTCACGTGGTGCAGACGGGTTCCTCTCTGGTGGTGGAGGACGCGTCTGGAGACCATCGGTTCCCCCCCACGGTATCGCCGAGCGAGGCCCACAGCTCCCTGGCTGCTGTACCACTCAGCTCTGGGGGGAAAACGTTGGGCGCTCTGTTCGTCGTTGCCAGGCATTCCAGGCAGTTCACATCCCAGGATGTCCAACTGCTCAGTTCCATCGGCAATCAAATCGGGGTGGCGGCGGAGAACGCCCGCCTCTACGAGCAGGCCCAGCAGCTGGCCGTGATTGAGGAGCGGAACCGCCTCGCACGCGACCTGCACGACTCCGTCACCCAGGCAGTGTATGGGGTCACCCTCTATGCCGAAGCTGCGGCCCGGCTGCTCTCCGCCGGGAAGACCGAGACGGTGATATCACATCTGCGAGAGCTGCGCTCCACGGCGCAGCAGGCGCTGAGGGAGATGCGTTCCCTCATTTTCGAGCTCCGGCCCCGGATCTGGAGAAAGACGGATTGGTGGCGGCCCTGCAGGCTCGCCTGGAGTCCGTGGAGGGACGCACCGGACTGGAGACTGTCTTCAAGATTGATGGAAATGTGGTCTTGCCCATAGCGATTCAACAGGAGCTTTATCGGATCGCCCAGGAGGCGCTGAACAACGCCCTCCACCACGCTCAGGCTCGAACCGTCCGGCTGCATCTCAAGCAGGCAGGTGATCAGGTGGCGCTGGAGATCGCCGACGATGGTGTGGGGTTTGATCCCGCCAAGGCGAGCGAGCGCGGCGGGCTGGGGTTGAGAGGAATGGAAGAGCGAGTCGCCGGGCTGGGAGGCAGGCTGGCCGTGGAGAGCAAGCCGGGCGAGGGCACCACGGTCCGGGTGGAAGTGAGAACTCAGGGGAACTCGTAGGGACTCAGAGTTCCTCTAGATTCATCCCAGGGAGGTTCTGCGGTGGGGAACGCGATTCGGGTGTTGATTGCCGACGACCACAGCATAGTCCGCAAGGGGATCCGGGCGCTGCTGGCGACTGAGCCGGACATAGAAGTTGTGGGGGAGGCGGGTGATGGA
>DAHXJB010000340.1:0-1906 GCA_027372455.1 Chloroflexota bacterium
ACTACCCTTGCAGCAGACGAGAGTGGAAGAACCTCCACAGGAGCACCGCTGATCTGGCCATAGAATGGCAACTCCGCGAGAACGCGGTTGGAGAGACCGATGCACGAGGCGCCCAGCCGCCGTCTTGCCTCTGGCGACCAGATCAAGGCGCTGCCGGCCAATCTGGAGAAGACGCGAGACGATCCCTCGAACTGGCAGGTCTACTACCAGGACCCAATCACTGGCGATGAATGGTACTCCGGTGTGTACGAGGAAGGTTGGGCCTCCACCCACTACCTCGTCAAGCTTCCCGGACCGTCGCCCGAGGAACTTGTGCAGACTGCCGTTCACACTCCGCATCGGGATGAAGCTCTGGTCGCGTCCCTCCCGGTGAAGCGTTACCCGGAGCCTCTTGGAGCACTAATGGACGAACTGGAGCGGCTGAGCGAAGGCGCGAGCCCCGAAGGCTGGGAGCGAACCGAGGACGTTATCAAGTGGGCATCCCTCGTGTCAGAGGTGAACCGCCGGGAGATTCTCGGAAAGTCCGCCGATCTCGTCGAGTCGGACTATCAGCACTTCCTGGACATCGCGCAGCGTGCCAGGCGCCTCCAAGAGACGGCTGAACGCCGAAAGAGGGGAGTCGAAGGGTGACGGAGCTACACCCCAAGGTGCAGCAATTCGTGGAGATGCTTGACGAAGCGTCGCGCCGACTTCGTCTCGAAGGAGAGGTGTTCTGGGCTGAATGGATGGAGGAAGCTGCCCGCAGAACGAGGAAGAGAGATCTGGGGGGAGTCCAGAAGGCGCTTCAGGGCTACGGCGGGATGGGCAGTTTCAATGACTTGATCCTTGGAGACAAGCGTCTCCAAAAGTTGCGATCCGAGATCTGGAAACTGGGGAGGGAGTTGGAGCGAGAAGAGTACGAGGCCGAGATGCAGGAGCGCCAGCAGCAATAGTCCGCTGGTCCTGTGCGTGAGTCTGGCTGGCGGAAAGCCCCTCACTGCTACTACCTCAGTCCGCGCCTGACCTCCCTCAATCGCTGCTGGCCTCGTGGTGCACCCATTTTCCCTGCCCATTGGGAGGAGGCCAGTCGTGAAGCTCACGGGATACTGGATTGGCTTTGACGTTTCCCTGCGCGATCCTTATCCGGGAACATCCTGACCTTGGGGTGTGGCGCAACGGCCTTCGGTCTCGAGGACGCCTTGCCAATAGTCGGTGACCCGATCTTCAGCGGGGAGGATCTTCCTCGGATAACCGAGGTCCTCGAGGATGTTGAGGTCACGACCCTCGACCGCGGGCACATGCTGCCGAACAGCGAGGTCCCCCTCAGGAGAGGAGTATGGTTTTCGCGTGGCTTCGGCTCTCTGCGTTGAGGCCATCTTGTCGCCCGGGCACCTCCGAAATCCCTGGCCATCAGCAATCGCAGCTCGCCAAGCGAGTTGCGTGTCCTGAGGACGGAGAGATGTGCACCATGGGCAATCACCTGCCCTGTGGAAGGGCAACCCCGCTGAAATGGCCTCCCCTACCCATTGCAGACGATGGCATCCCCTGGAACGGCACCCGCACAGCCCCGCTGGTGGCGGCCGGAACGAGAACGACAAGGCGCACGACGAAACCATCACCCTTTGCCGGCCAGTTGGCGCAAAGGGGTTGTAGAGTACAGTACCAGCCGCGGAACGGGGCAGGTTAGGGAAGGATTCGCGACGGGTTGGCGACTCAATGACGATTTCGAGCAAGGAACGGGCGCAGCGGACGTAAGGGCGCGCGGGGCGGGACGGTCGCAAGAGCCAATCGAGCCGGTGCGATCACGGGGATGGGGCCACGGTCGAACTGCCAGGGCAAGGGACGACCCGGAGCGACTCAGCGGAAAGTCCCATCGAGGAGGCCGTGGACCGCCGCAAGAGCCTGTTCGAAGGGCGGAAGATCGATC
>DAHXJB010000342.1:0-2581 GCA_027372455.1 Chloroflexota bacterium
GGAATGGCGACAATCGATATCAGCCGAGCCGCGATGGCGCCGCCGGCGCTGGGCGAACCAATAACCACAACCCGTTCCCCCACGAGCAGGGCACTCCTGCTCACCGGTTTCCCGTGCCTCCGAATCGAGGTGGACGGAAGGATTTGGACCGCCCAGAGATGCTGCCGAACGTCCCGAAGAAGCAGTCTGTTCTCTGTCGCGGAGAGTATCTGCCCGGCCACGCTGTGCTTGGTTCCCTGAGCCGGCTGCAGTCGACCGACAACCGTTGACTCGACCCTGGTCTGTTGCCTAGCCATGCTCAGACCTGCGCCCACACCGCCTAAGACCAGCAATACGATCAGGGCGGAGACGGTAACCACAATGAGACTCCTCGCCATCACCGACACCTCTCCGCGCCACTCCCGCCGGCCCACCTCTGTCCGGGCAAACGTTCCAGCAGCTGCCGGCTCAAAAGGAAGAGGATTGTAACGTTCAGCAACAGGGCAGCCAGATTGAACCAGGGCACCGTTTCCAAGACCGCCTGCAGGAACTCCGATCGGATGGACATCAGCAGGTCGAAGTCCCCCATGGTCGCCCGCAGTAGGTACAGGCTACCGGACTGGTGCAACTCCCATCCCAACGATACTGAGAGCAGGGCAAGGGTGCCCGTGGCCATCAGGCTCAGGGCGCTCCAGATGACCACCCCCCATCGCCAAGCGTTCGCCCGCTGATCGCGTCCCACGGTGCGAGAAAGAACACGCCCAGCCAGCCCCGATGGCGGATCCACCAGCTCGAGTCGCTCATATAGTGCGTCTATGTCGTCCCGATCCTGGAGCCCCATAGCTTGCGCCCCCTGAGTCTAAGCACATCGACATTGAGAATATGTAGTTTTGTGGGGACACCCCACACCCTGCCAGGCGCTGCGCCCTGGACCCGCTTTCTACGAGGCTCCCGCGTCGGAACGCTTAGCCCCCAAGTGTAACACGGGCCGGCCGGCGAAATGGTTTCAGAGCCGCCCCCTGAGCTGCTCCCGAAGCATGCCCTTGGCCCGCTGAAAGAGGGTCTTCACCGTGTTCTCCGGTGCCTGCAAGACCTCCCCTATCTCGGCGAAGGTGAGCTCTGTCGTATATCGAAGAGCCACCACCTGCCGGTAGCGAAGTGGCAGCGCCGCGATGGCCTCGCTCAGCAGTTTCTGCAGGTCGCGCCGCTCCACTATCTCCTGCGGAAGCGGGGCCGGATCAGCAAGACCATCCAGGATGAAGTCTCCTTCGTCCGCCTCGGGCAGGTCCGAGAACACCACGGCCTTTCGCTCTCTCAGCAGGTCTATGGCTCGATTCCTCGCGATGCGGTAGATCAACGAGCGAATGGGCAGCTCCGAGTTGCGATGCGGCAGCATGGTGTAGAGGCTGATGAAGGCATCCTGCACCACGTCCCCTGCCATCTCCCTATCACCGAGGAGCCGGTAGGCGAAGCTGTAGAGCTGTCGCGAGTGTCTCCGCAGCAGAGCCTCGAAGGCGCCTCCGTCGCCCTCTGCCGCTTGCTTCGCCAGAAACTCGTCCGAGTAGTGGGAGTAATGATCGTAGGGCACTTTCCGTCCAGGGACAGCCGCCCGGGGGATCTCGAGTGAGTGAGCGGCGTCCATCATCCGGAATAGTACCATACCCCTTGGCCTAACCGAGATGGCCGGAGAAGACCAGGAAGCCGAAGCAAACCAGGTTGAAGGTTAGGGCCACCGAGGCGAAATCTGCCAGTTTCCCCACATTCCAGTGGATGCGTCCCTTCTTCCACCTTCCTAGCCAATCCGTGCCTATCAGAAGCGCGGCTTGATATAGACCGTAGATTATGTAATGAAGCTGTGTACCGTGCCACAAGCCCATCAATCCCATGGCGAGAATGAAGCCCAGGTAGGATGCCGTGTAACGGCTCTTGAACCAGCGCCCTCTAGTTGCCGCCATCACGAACCGCATATAAACGTGGTCCCTGAACCAGTACGAGAGACTGATGTGCCAGCGATTCCAGAAATCCCGGATGTCACGAGCGAGGAATGGACGGTTGAAGTTCTCCGGCGAGTGGACTCCCAGCAGGTAGCTGACGCCTACCGCGAAGTTGCTGTAGCCGGCGAAGTCGAAGAACAGATAGAAGCTGTAAGCATACATGTAGGAGACGTCGCCGATCAGTCCGGGGAGCCGCGCCGTTGGATCCATCCAGTACTGCTTGATCAGCACGGCCAGTATGAACTTGTACAGGAAGCCGGTGAAGATGCGATGGACTGCCCCGTCCAGATCCTGCAAGAACTCGGCGCGAGTCCGACTGTGCCCCCAATCAGCGACAAAACGGCGATATCTGTCGATGGGCCCGGACGAGATGGTGGGAAAGAAGAGCAGGAAGGCCAGGTATTCGCCGATGGGAAGGGCAGTGATCAACCGATCCTGGACGCAGAATACGACGTCCAGGGAACGAAAGGTGAGATAGGAGATCCCCAGGAAGCCGACCAGGTTCCCCGGCGCCAGGATGGGCGTGAGCTTGACGACCAGGAGGGGAAGGAGGGCCAGTCCCAGGACCAGGTAGAACAGCCACCGCTGATCGAATTTACGCCGAAGCA
>DAHXJB010000343.1:0-1651 GCA_027372455.1 Chloroflexota bacterium
CAGCTTTCGAAGTGTGACAGGGAGGCGATGTCGCGGATGATCGTGAAGCTAGCGTACGGCAAACAGGGGGTGGAGGTGGATTTCCCCGACGAAGGGGTGAGCATCATCGAACCCCACTACATTCCAGGCCTGCCCGACGAGCAGGCATCCCTTCGGGAGGCTCTCCGCAACCCGATTCAGTCCCCCCCTATGTCTGAGCTGGTGAAACCACATCAGACCGTGGCCATTACCTTCCCGGATGTTACTCGACCCTGCCCCACAGCCCGCATGCTGCCCTCCATCCTGGAGGAGCTGAGCGCGGTGCCGCGGGACCAGATTGTCCTGATCAACGGCACCGGCATGCACCGTCCCAACACCGAGGAGGAGCTGCGCCGGATCGTGGGCGATGCGGTATACGAGAACTACCGTGTGATCAACCACAACGCCTTTGATAAGAGCAGCCTGGCCTTCGCGGGCAAGACCAAGCGGGGCACCGAGGTGTGGATCAACGCCGAGTTCCTGAAGGCGGACGTGAAGATCCTTGTGGGCTTTATCGAGCCCCACATGTTCGCCGGCTTCTCGGGCGGCGCCAAGGCGGTCTTCCCCGGCGTAGCCGGGGAGCAGACCGTGCTGAGTAATCACGACGCCTCCATGATCGGCGATCCGGGCTCCATCTGGGGGGTCACCAAGGGGAACCCCATCTTCCAGGAGATGCGGGAGGCCGTCCTGATGACCCACCCCACCTTCCTGTGCAACGTCACCCTGAACCGTGACAAGCAGATCACGGGTGTTTACTACGGCGATATGCTGGCCGCCCACGATGCCGGTATCGATTTCGCCCGGCGGACAGCCATGAGGCCCGCCCCGAAGCCCTTCGACATTGTCGTCACCACCAACAGCGGCTATCCCCTGGACCAGAACCTGTATCAGGCCGTCAAGGGGATCTCGGCGGCCAACCTCATCGTGAAGACCGGTGGCGCCATCATCTCCGCCTCCGAGTGTCGGGACGGCATACCGGAGCATGGTAACTACAAAAAGATCCTCCACTCTCGCTCCACCCCGGCGGAGTTGGTGAAGATGATCCACGAGCCTGGATACCTGCTGTTTGACCAGTGGGAGGTGCAGATCCAGGCCAACATCCAGAAGCGGGCGGAGGTGTTCGTCTACTCGACCCTGCCCGACCGTGATCTGGAGATGGCCCACATCAAGCCGGTCCACGATATCGGGGCCAAGGTTCGAGAGTTGATGGAGCGGTATGGTCCGGAGGCCACGGTGGCCGTGTTGCCTCAGGGCCCCTTCACAATCCCCTACGTGGCCGACTAGGCCGGCAAGGCCTTCGAGGCGCGGGCGACCCAGTAAGCAGTTCTTGGTTCCTGCCGGGAGGGCGGGCGTCCCGCCCACCTGGTGCTGAGTCTTGGGTGCTGAGTGCTGAGATGATGCTTGGTGCGTCGTTTCTTAAGCAGGGTACCGTAGGGCACGTGACGCGAGCGAGCACAGCGTCACGCTTGTGCCCCGCCGCCCAGCGCTGTAGATGCGGCCAACGGGCGGCGGGGGCTTGTCCCCATACGCGTTAACTTAAGCATAGGCTGGTTGTAGTAGGACCTCGTTCATATGCGCAACCCTTTGAGGAATAGTGGACGGCTCCCCGAGAAGGCGCGCCAGACAGCGGGCC
>DAHXJB010000351.1:0-6894 GCA_027372455.1 Chloroflexota bacterium
AGTTCTACGGGCGCGGCTGGGAGAGCCAGAGTCCCAGGGGCAAGTGGTATTGGCTTCGCGAGTATATGGAGGGTCGCGAAGAGTGGGACCAGGCAGCGGTCAACACCTTCATGGCCTGCACCACATGCGAGGTGTGCAACACCCGCTGCTCGATCAACATGCCCATAGAGCCGTCATGGATGAAGCTGCGCGGGCGGTTGATCAACGACGAGAAGAAGATGACCTTCCCCGCCTTCGAGATGATGGCCGAGGCTGTGAGGGGCGAGGGAAACATCTGGGCCGCTTACCGCAAGGACAGGGACGCGTGGTTCCCCGAGGAGTTGATAGAGAAGCACGGCCCGCACCACAAGGCTCCGGCCGTCTACTTCGCGGGTTGCACGGCATCTTACGTGGAGACCGACATCGGCATCGGCAGCGCTAAGCTGCTAGACGCGGCCGGCATCGACTATACCTACCTGGGCGAGAAGGAGAGCTGCTGCGGCACCCCGATGCTGGCGGCGGGCAAGTGGGACGTGTTCGGGGAGATATTGAAAAAGAACGTCGAGACGGTCAAGAGCGCTGGCGCCGATACGGTCATCACCTCGTGCCCCGCCTGCGACCTGATGTGGCGGCAGGTCTATCCCGACTGGGCGAGGAAGCTGGGGATCGAGTTCCACATCAAGACCAAGCACTATAGCGAGGCCGTCGCCGAGAAGATCGAGTCTGGAGAGTTCGCCTTCCCAGACAGTGGCAAGGAGAAGGTCACGGTGACGTGGCACGACTCGTGTCACATTGGGCGTGCTTCGGGCGTTTACGAGCCGCCACGAGATTTAATCAAGGCCATTCCGCACGCGAACTTCGTCGACATGCCTAACAACCGCGAGAACGCCCACTGCTGCGGGAGCGTTTTGAGCTTGATCGACAACCCAGATGCCGCGGCCAAGATGGGGCAGGTCAAACTACAGGGTGCGCTGGACGTGGGAGCTGAGAAGGTGCTGGCCCTGTGCCCGTGCTGCCAGGTGCAGATGCGTGTGACCGCCGACAAGAAGAAGATACCGGTCGAGATCGTCGACCTGGCCCATTTCGCGGCCGATGCGCTCGGCTATAAGCTGCCCGACCCGAACCCCGAGGTGCGAAAGCAGTGGGCCGTGTTCGAGGCGTTCATCGCTCTGATGACGCCCAACGGGTTCGCGAAATTGATGGGCAGCATGTGGCCTGAGTTGATCGATGCCATGCCCTTCGGCATGGGACCGATGATGAAGGTGATGGGAAAGATTCCAGGGGCTCTGGACTTGATGAAGCCGGCGTTCCCGGTGCTGTTCCCCAGGCTGCTGCCGATGATGATGCCGAAGGTGATGCCCGTCATGCTGAAGCGCGTGTCGGATCGAATCCCCATGCCGGACTACATGCAGGAGCAGATGCCCGACCTGATGCCGAAGGTGATGGACAACCTGATGCCGCACATGATCGGCGACGTGGTTCCGCTCGTCGTACAGCCGATGATCGACCATCTGCGCGGCAGGACCAAGGTCTGATTCTCCGACAAGCTCTCAGCCTCCCCCTCTCAAAGAGGAGAGGGAGAGGCTGAGGCCCCCCCACCATACCATCCTGCTATATACTTGCCGTCGTCTGCGGCCAAGCGGGGAAGGGGATGGAGGGCTTGACCCAGCCATGAAGAAGACCGCCGCCATCGAGATTCTGGAGAAGGCCTCCGTTCCCTACGAGGTCAGGTCCTACGAATCCGAGGGCTTTGCCTCCGCCGTCGAGGTGGCGGAGAGGCTGGACCTTCCTGCCGATGCCGTGTTCAAGACGCTGGTAGCAAGGGGCGAGCGGAGTGGCGTTGTGCTAGCGCTCGTCCCCGGAGATCGTAGCCTCGGTCTCCGCAAACTTGCCCACCTCCTGGGCGAGAAGCGACTCGAAATGGTCCCCCCCGACGATCTCCAGAGACTCACGGGCTACATCAAAGGAGGCGTGTCGCCCCTCGCCGGCAAACGCTCCTACCCGACTTTCATCGATCGATCCGCCCTCCGGCACGATCGTATCAGCATCAGCGCGGGCGTCCGCGGCACTCAGATCCTAATCGCGCCGGACGACCTCGTCCGTCTCACCCACGCCATCGTCGCCGACCTCATGGAGTGACTCCGGCACCGGTTTGGCTCCCCGGATCACCTCCGGGGATTCATCTGGGAGCACACGTGGGCAGAGACCGGAGGCGGGCGAGACGCCCGCGCTCCCAGGATCCTCCAGATCAACTACCTGGCTTGGAATCTGCAGGCAATTATTCCTGAGATGTATTGCCCTTCGGTCACTGCGCCCAAGCAGTCAGTGCAGCAAAAAGGAGGCACCGCACGTTGAGATCTCGACATGGCGGGAGGGTCTTGCTGTTCGCCACCGCGGTCCTGGCCGCGGGCATCGCCGCGACCACGGCCTGCGCTCAGCAACCACCTACGCCAACCATCGCCCCGGCGCCGACAACGGTGCAGACGCCCGCGCCAACGGGTGTGCCTGCCACAGCCGCACCGGCTCCTGCGCCGACAAAACCGGCGGCCCAGCCCACGGCCGCCGCATCCCCCACGCCGCTGGTCCTCAACAACCAGCAACTGACCCAGATCCAGCCGGCTCTGGGAACCGTCATGATCGAGTACAGCCAGCGGATGGCAAACGCCTGGTTCGCCCAGCAGGCCGGCAACTGGGACATGGCCAGGTACCAGGTGCTGGAGATGAGAGAGATCCAGGAGGTCGGCGAGACCACCAGGCCCGCCAGGGCTTCCGCCCTGAAAGCCTTCGAGTCGTCGTACCTGGATCCGTTAGCCAAGGCGATCGACAACAAGGACAACACCGCCTTCACCACGGCCTACAACAACGCCATCGGCGGGTGCAACTCCTGCCACGCCAGCCAGACCAGCAGCGAGTTCCCCGGCAGCTACAAGTACATCAAGGTAAAGGTGCCCAGCAGCAAGTGGGAAGAAATCTACGACTGGAAGGGCCAATGAGGAGGGACGACAGATGAACCGATGGATGAAGACATTGCTCGTGGCGGCGGTCCCGGCCCTGGTCGTGGCCTTCCTGGTAATGGCCCAGGCGGCGGATACCCCCGCGGCGAGCGCGGGCCCGGCTGCTCAGGCGACGGCCGCGGCGTCCCCAACACCGTTGGTGCTGAACAACGAGCAGTTGACCGCGATCCAACCCGGCCTGGGAACCATCATGATCGAGTACAGCCACCGGATGGCCTCGGCCTACTTCGCCCAACAGGCGGGGAACTGGGACATGGCCAAGTACCAGGTGCTGGAGATGAGGGAGATCCAGGAGGTCGGCGAGACGACGAGGCCCGGGAGGGCGGCGGCTCTGAAAGCCTTCGAGTCGTCATACCTGGATCCGCTGGCCAAGGCAATCGACAACAAGGACGCGAACGCGTTTAGCACGGCCTACAAGAACGCCATAACGGGCTGCAACTCCTGCCACGCGAGCCAGACCAGCAGCGAGTTCCCCGGCAGCTACAGTTACATCAAGGTGCAGGTGCCCACGGACAACACTTTCGAGAGCATCACTGCCTGGAAACCGTAGTGGCGCGGGTTGCCTTCTTTAGGAGCAGCAGTACGAGGAAACGGGTCCCAGCCATCCCATTGGCGTTCATGGGATGGCTGGGACCTCACCGCAAACGTCAACTACGACACGCGGAACAAAGCCCTAGCAGCGGGTAGCTTTCCAGGTCCACCTGGAAACCGTGGCGGTCACGCAACTGGCATCGCAGCGAATCCATCACCTCCCGGTCCAGGTCCAGCATCCTGCCGCACTTCCGGCAGATCATGTGGCTGTGGGGCCCTCGGTACGCCGGCTCGTACTGAGCCCGGCCATCCGCGCAGCGATGTTCCACCACCAACCCCAATTCCATGAGCAGGTACAGGGAGCGATAGACTGTGGTCTTGTTCACCTTGAGGTGAGGCCGGCTCCCCGACACCTTCTTGAGGGTATGCTCCGCGCAGATGTGTCCATCACAACCGAAAACGGCCTCGCTGACGGCTTCCCGCTGCGCCGTAAGGTGCAGCCCTCGCTCCTTCAAAGCGGCAACGATCTCGTGCCGCTCCGCAGGCTGCAACGGGCGCCAAGCACCAGCATCCGTAGAGGTGCACACAGCTCTTCCTCTTTCAACTGCGACAGGAGTTGCAACCTGGTTGCATTGTGGAGCCATTCTACGCGCCTGCGCACTCGACCGCAAGAGCTGCTCATGAAGGTTCCTCCACGTGGCTCAACTGGACACGGGCCGCCCCTTACGCTACCCTCTGTGTCTGCAACGATCCGATAGCGAAAGAGCTTCAGCTTTCATCCCTCTCCCAAGCGAATTCCCTCCTCGAGGTGGCAATGGATCTGGCTCTCTTTGGTGGACTCATCGGCATCGGGCTGCTCGGCGGGTTCATGGCAGGCTTCCTGGGCATCGGCGGAGCCATCATCATCATCCCGCTGCTTCTCTATGGCGTCCCGGCGCTGCTGCCTTCCACCCATTCCGCCATGACGATGAACCTTGCCACCGGGATCAGCATGGTCCAGGCCTTCTTCGCGACCCTCTCCGGGCTAGTGGTGCACAGGAGGAACCGCACCCTCGACCTGAAGCTGGGACTGGCGCTGGGCGTCACCGGTGTGGTGGGTGCTCTCGCGGGCTCCTTCGGTTCGGCGCACGTGGCCTCGCGAACTCTCCTTAGCATCTACCTCGGCCTCATAGCCGTCGCGCTTCTGTTGCTCTTCGCGGCACCTCGGGCGGAAAAGGCGAAGGCCGAGGTGAACCTGGCGCTTGCGCTCCCGATCGGTCTCGGCGTGGGCGTTCTTGGGGGATTACTCGGGGTGGGCGGAGGCTTCGTGATAATACCGCTGATGATCGCGGTGCTGCGGGTGCCCACGAGGATCGCCGTCGGCACGTCGCTGCTGGTGGTGCTTATGACGACCCTCGCGGGAGCAATGGGGAAGATAGCGACGGGCCAGTTCGACCTTCAGACGGCAACCTTCGTGATCCTCGGCTCCATCGTGGGCGCCCAGCTCGGCGGCAGGCTGAACTCCAGGGTCTCCGCCAAGACCCTGCGGGCGTCCCTGACGCTGCTCCTGATCGCCATAGGCTTCCGCACCGGGATGGACCTGATCTAAGCAGACACAAGGCACAAGGCACAGGGCACAAGGCCGAACATCTTCTCTCTTGTGCCTTGTGCCTTGTGCCTTCTGCCTTCCTACCCGAACAGCGTGGGGTTGCTCTGGATCCAGGCCAGAAGCTGGCGAACTCCCTTCCTGGCGTCGATCTGCGGCACCCAGCCCAGGTCCTCCCCCGCCTTGCGAACGTCGCTCACGTAGACCCGCTGGTCGCCCGGGCGCCAGTCCCCGAACCCCACCTGCAGCGGCCTGCCCAACTCATCGTTCAGCATCCGGACCAACCAGTGCAGCGAGATGACGTTCTCCGGGCCGCCGCCCATGTTGTACACCCGGCCCCGCACGCGGTCCACGCCATCCACCGCCAGCTCGAAGGCCCGCACCAAGTCGTAGACGTGCAGGATATCTCTCACCTGGTACCCGTCGCCGTAGATGGTGATAGGACGGCCGAAGGCGGCCGATATGGTGAAATGCGCCACCCAGCCCTGGTCCTCGTTGCCGAACTGCCTGGGTCCGTAGATGCACGACTGTCGAAAGACCACGGTGGGAAGATCGTAGATGCGCGCGTAATCCCGGACGTACTGGTCCGCCGCACCCTTCGAGCAGCCGTAGGGGGAGTGGAAGTCCAGAGGCCACTCCTCCGAAACGCCGAAGGGCATGTCTCCGTAGCGGTACCCATCCTCGGTGTGCTCCACCCTCGCGGTCTCCATCCCGCCGTATACCTTGTTCGTGGAGGAGTAGATCACCACCGGAAGGCGGCCGGACGCGCGGGCAGCCTCGATCAGGTTGAAGGTGCCCAACGCGTTCACGTCGAAGTCGGTGCGCGGATCCACCACCGAGGTGGTGACGGCAACCTGGGCCGCCAGGTGAAAGATCACGTCGGCGTCCGCCGCCGCTCTCCTCAGCTCCGAGTAATCTCGAACGTCCCCTCGCACCACTTCAAGATTGGCGCTACCCAGAGATTTCAGCCACTCCAGGTTCTTCTCCGTTCCCTCCCGCGAGAGGTTGTCAAACAGCCGCACCGGGCGATTCCTGGAGAGGTAGTGGGCCACCAGGTTGCTGCCGATGAAGCCCGCTCCACCGGTGACCAGTATCAAGCCATTCTTCTTCTTCTGCAACACTCATTCACCTTCTTGATCTTCCCCTTCCCTCAAGGCCGCGGTGATCACGTGGTCGAGGATCATGTGGCCGTCCTCGGCCTGCTCTATCCGATCGCTGGGCACGATCACACTTATGTCAACGAGATCTTTCAGTTTTCCGCCCGGCCGTCCGGTAAAACCCACCGTCCGGGCCCCAGCCTTGCGCGCCACGCCCACCGCGCGCAACACGTTGGGCGAGCTGCCGCTCCCGCTGATGGCGATCACCAGATCGCCCGCACGCACCAGGTTCGCCAACTGCTCGGCGAACACGTCCTCGTAGCTGGCGTCGTTTCCCCAGGCAGTCAAGAGCGGCACGTTGTCGGTGAGAGCGAGAGCCCGGATGCGCTTCACCCCCGGCGCTATCGCCGTTTTTGCCAGGTCGCAGGCCATGTGGGAGGCCGTGGCGGCGCTCCCGCCGTTGCCCAGTAGAAACACCTGGTGCTCCTTCTCCCGGGCATCGCGAATCGCAGCGACAACTCGGCGGATCTCCTCCCGTGGGAGTGCCCGCACCATCTCCGCAACTTCTCCGAGGTAACGCTCGATGGGGTCCGCCACTTGTACCTCTACTAGCTGTCAGGGATCAGAAATCAGATTCTAGCTTGTTTCTTGCTGACGGCTGACCCGTGAACGTGCCCTCTGGCACGTT
>DAHXJB010000368.1:0-2380 GCA_027372455.1 Chloroflexota bacterium
ATTCCCGACGGACTGCTCATCTACGGTGCAGGTGGGGAGATCGTTCGGATCAATTCGACAGCCGCGAGCATGCTGGGTTACGGCGCGGCCGACCTCGAGAGGCCGATGGCCGAAAGGCTGGCGCTGCTCCGAATGGAGACCGCCGACGGGAAGCCTCTGGGCACGGAGCAGTCCCCACCCTGGCGAGCGCTGCGAGGCGAAAGCACAAGTGGCTTCGTGGTGGTGCTGCATCCGCCGAGCGCTCGATCTGTCTGGATCTCCTCCAGCGCGGCCCCACTCCGGAACGGCGAAGGCGTCTTGATGGGCGCGGTGGTCGCCATGACCGACATAACCTCTCTCCACGATCTCCAGGAGCAGAGGTCGAAGTACATACTGGGGATATCCCATGGGCTGAGAACCCCCCTGACAGTGGTGCAGGGGCAGGCCGAACTGCTGCTCCGCTCTTTGGAACGGGCCGGATTGAACGGCCGAATGAGGACCAGCGCCCGAGCCGTGCTAACTTCCAGCCGGCGGATGAGCGTGATGCTTCGGGACATGGTGGACCTCATGCATCTGGAGAGTGGGGAGCCGCTGCGGCTGAATCCGGTTTCGTTGGACGTAGTCTCGTTCGTCCAGGGGCTGAAGGAGCGGCTGTCAGGCATCCTGGAAATCGATCGTGTTCGAGTGGAGTACCCGGGCCAGCTTCCGCCTGCCCTGGTGGATCCGGATCGGCTGGAGCGTATCCTCACGAACCTGCTTGCTAATGCCCTCAAGTACTCCGATCCCGATACGGAGGTCACCGTGAGCCTTGGCCCGCGAGAGGGGAAGATCGCGATCGTCATCACCGATCTGGGTCGTGGCATTCCAAAGGAGGAGATGCCTCACCTGTTCGAGCCCTACAAGCGGCGACAGCTAGCTATGGAACGCCGTGAGAGCGTTGGACTGGGCCTCTACGTGGCCAAGGGCCTGGTCGAGGCTCACGGTGGGCAAATATGGGTCGAGAGCGAAGAGGGGAAGGGGAGCAGCTTCGGTTTCACCCTGCCGACCGCCTGAGATAGCTGCTTTCGCTTGCCCGATTGATGATACCCATTTTATGTCTGCAGGCGGCGGTGGCAGCTGTGCTGTGCTCCGTCTTGTTGGTGGTCTATGGAGTTGGTATAGTGCGGGCAGTACTTACCAAGAGAAGGGCCCATGTCCCTGAGCCGCAGAATCGAAGCCGTGGGGGACACAGCTGAACAAGAGGTGAATCGCAGCGAAGGGGAGGGGATCAGGGTACTCGTCATCGAGGACGAGGCGACGATCGCCGAGTTCGTCGTGATGGGCCTCTCCTACGCTGGGTTCCAGGTTACCGTTGCCTGTGACGGCAAGCAGGGCCTCGACGAGTTTCGCTGCCTTCGGCCCGACCTCGTCGTTCTGGACGTGATGCTGCCAGAGATCGATGGTTTCACGGCGCTGCGCCAGATCCGGCTGCAGAGCGATACTCCGGTGATCATGCTCACGGCTCGTGGCGAGGTCGATGACCGAGTCCAGGGACTTGATCTTGGTGCCGACGACTACCTGTCCAAGCCCTTCAAGTTCAAGGAGTTGCTCGCGCGTGTTCGGGCCGTGCTGCGGAGGCATAAGCCGGACGTCACACCGGTCCTCCATCTGGGGCCACTCTCCCTGAGACGGGATACCCGGGAAGTGACCCTCGAGGGCGCCCCTATGCAACTGACAGCTCGCGAGTTCGATCTGCTGGAGTTCCTCATGCTGCACCCCCGACAGGTTTTCGGCCGAGAGACCATTCTCCAACGGGTCTGGGGTTACGAGTTCATCGGTGAGACCAACGTCGTAGAGGTTCACGTCAGCGCCCTGCGACAGAAGTTGGGATCGCACCGCGACCTAATCCAAACGGTCCGGGGTGTCGGTTACACGTTGAGGGGGTGATCCACGTGCCCGCAGCTTCCAGGCGCAGTTTCTGGCGTGAGTGGCCGTTGGGCGTTCAACTCACGATGATCGTCGCGATGCTGGTCGTGGCGCTGCTGGCTGCCCTCGGCCTTCTGCTGGATCTGTGGCTTGGAAGCTACGTGACCTCCAGCAACGCCGCTCAATTGCACGCCCTGGCTGATCCGGTCATTGCCCGAGAGTTGCATTCCCCACCCGACAAGCCGGGACCGCAGCCCCCGCAGAACGATATGAGTGTCCACGGAGTGAATCTCACCCGTCTCGCTCGTGCCCTGAGCGATCAGGTGGACGGACCTGAGACCTTCGCGATGGTCCTCACTCCCGGCGGGAACGTCATCTCGGTCCCTCCTGGACACACCGGCGCGGCCGGAGAAGAAAGTGAAGTTTCGCCGCCACCTCGCCCGGATCCACCACGCGTGGAGGTTGCGAGAAGCCTGGCCAGCGGCCGCGAGGAGTC
>DAHXJB010000376.1:0-3329 GCA_027372455.1 Chloroflexota bacterium
TTGCCGTCTGCATGCAGGAGAAAAAGTGGAGATCCGACCCTCCCATGGTGATCCCCAACCTGGTCACGATCTCTTCCTCAAGTCGTGCCCAACGGTACTTCCAGACGGGATGGGTATCGTTGGTCTTCAGGATAAGCTGCCCATCCGGCGCGAGCAGATCCCGAACCCGCCGCAGAACCCTCTCCTTCTCCGGAGGCGGCAGCAGGTAGAGGACGTCAAGAATGGTGACTGCATCCAGATTGCCCTCGCCGAAGCTCTCCACGCTACCCTGAAGGAACTCCACGTTCGGCAGCTTGCTGGCCAACCGGGACGCCACATCGACCTTGGCGTGAGAGGGGTCGACCCCAACGATGGAACGTTCCGGCGACGCGATCGCCATCAACGCCGAAAACAGTCCATGGCCGCAGCCAAGGTCCAGGATCCGCCCTCGGGCAGGGACGCGGCGCTCGATGGCAGACATTGGGCACAGCAAATGGCGTGTGCAGACGAAAGCCCGAATGCCCAGAGGCTGATCGTCGTACAGCCGCAATGCCCGGCCTATCGGGCTGTCGGATCTACTGTTGGACAAGGGTGGCTTCCAAATGGAGGATTGGCAGCGGGAGCTGCCCAGAGTATACAATGCCGGCATCGGAGGCTACAACGTTGCGCTCACTGCTGATCGTGAATGCCGACGACTTCGGCATAAGCGAAGGGGTTAACCGGGGCATCGTCGAGGCCCATCTGAACGGTATCCTCACCAGCACCACCGTCATGGCCAACATGCCGGCCTTCGAACAGGCCGCGCAGCTGAGGAGGGATCACCCGACACTGGCAACCGGCGTCCACCTCAACCTCACGGCCGGCAGGCCGATCCTCCCCCCTCACCAGCTGCAGAGCCTGGTAGACCGGGAGGGACGCTTCCTCGGGGGCAGCCGGCTGCTTCTGGGCTTGACCGTGGGTCGCATCGATCTTCGGCATGCCGAGGCCGAACTGAGCGCCCAGCTCGAGCGCGCGATCTGGGCCGGCTTTTCCCCAGACCACCTGGACTCACACCACCACCTCCACTGCCACCCGATGCTACAACCGATAGTGGTGCGGCTGGCTCAGCGTTACGGGATTCGAGCTATCCGCTGTCCGGTGGAGCTGGGGGTGATTCGGAACGGCCCTCACCCTGACCCTCTCCCAGGGGGAGAGGGAAATGCCGAACACCCTCTCCCCCTGGGAGAGGCGTGGACCGGCCAGAGGGCAGGTCCACGGGGTGAGGGTCCTCGCTCCCCACGCCGGGAATCCCCTCAAAAGGCCTGCCTGAAGGCCGTGGTGCTGACCAGTCTGGGGCGGCTGCTGCGGCTGAGGGCTCGCCGAGCCGGGCTCGTCACAACCGACCACTTCCGCGGCCTGGCGATTGGTTTGGCCTTTTCCAGCGAGGAGCTGGCCGAAACCATCCGGAGATTGCCGGCAGGCTCCACGGAGATGATGTGCCACCCAGGCTATCCGGACCCCGGTTTGGAGGCGGAGACCTCATACGCGGCCGGTCGCGATCGGGAGCTGGCAGCGCTGCTCGACCCGAACCACCGGCGCCACCTGCAGATGGGAGGGGTCACCCTGGGAAACTACTCGGATCTCTCCGGATGACTCAGAATGGTGGCGACCCCCCCCGAACCGACCTCGGCGGGGAAGCCGTGGGTGATAGCGATCTGTCTGGGATAGGGTACCCGGATCGACTCCTGCTCGAACAGCTTCTTCAGTCGAACCCGTAGCGCCCGGGCCACGTCCCACTGCTTCGCCGGGAGGGTCTTCACCAGCATCCTCAGCGTCACTTGATACTGGCCCAGCGCCTCCACCCCCAGCACCTCCGGCGGCTCCAGGATGAGGGCCGAGAGCTCGGGGTCGGCGGCAACCTCCTCACCCACACGCCGCAACGCCTCCAGGGCCCGATCCACGTCCTCATCGTACGATATGCCAACGTCCATCACCACCCTGGACCACTCCTTTGTCAGGTTGGTAACGGCCCGCACATCCCCATTGGGAATGACGATGACCGAGCCATCAAGGCTCCGAAGCACGGTCCGGCGCAGCTCCAGCTTCTCCACAACGCCGCTGAGCGTCCCGACGGTAATGACATCATCCACGGAGTACTGCCCCTCTAGCAGGATGAAGAAACCCGAGAGCCAATCCTTTATCAGGTTTTGGGCGCCCAGGCCGACGACGACGGTGGCAACCCCGGCGCTGGCCAGCAGGGGCGTAAAGTCCTGCCAGACGAGGGAGATGATAGACAGCCCGGCAACGGCGAAGATGACGATGCGGCCGGTGGTCTCAACAACCTGAGAGATGGTCTTCGCCTTTTGGGCGAGCTCCCGAGGGGTTTCCTCGTCCCTCTCAAGCACCATTCGGGCAACGCTTCGCACCAGCAAACGGAGCAGACGCAAAGCCACGAAGGTGACGAGAAGGATCAGAACCATGGACAACACGGTAGTCCAGTGGAAATGAATGGCAAAGTCGCCCCCGGACATCAACGCGCCGAAATTCAAGAAGACACCTCCCGCCTGGTAACGGCGGCCCGAGGGGGCCACCAGGAGCGAATCGAGGCTTCGCTCCCTGCATCATGTTACCAGAGATGAGGGACCACCGTGCAGTCCCAGCGCTGCTCGGCCCCTCCGACAATAGAGGAGAGACCGTCGCCCGCGGAAATCAGCCTCAGGCAGCACCGTATCGGTCTCGTGCCTCCAGGGCAGCCTGCAACAGCTCTCTATTGGTGGTAGTGGGGAAGGTGCATCCCGGAGCAATCACATAACCCCGGCCGCCCGTCTCCTCTATCCCGCGGGTCACCTCCTGCGCCACCTGCCCCGCGCTGCCAGACTCCAGGGTAGTGGTGTGGCTCACGCCTCCCACCACCATCTTGCCGGATCTCGCCCTGCCCTCCCGCAAGCTCGGGTTCCCGGGCAAGGTTACATCCCAACTGAGCGCATCCACCGGATACTCCATCAGTTGATCGAAGAAGACGTTGTCGCCACACAGGTGCAGCAGGTTGAAGCCAGGACGATCCTTCACCGCCGCCAGCAGGCGCAAATCGTAAGGAGTGCCGAACTCCTGATATTGCAGCACCGTCATCATGTCGGAGGAGGGTAGCTTGGTGGGGGCGAAGAAGATGCCGCTAGCACCCCCGTTCAGGCATGCCCTGACGAAGTTAGTGAAGGTCTCGGTGATGGCCTCCAGGGCGGCGTGAAGTTCCTTAGACTCCTCCTCCATGGCCCGAATCAGCCTCTCTTTGGAGTGGCCGGCCAACCGGTATGCGACTGCCAGGGGCGAGAAAACCGTCTGAATGAAGTATACGTTCTCGTCCTGCAGGCCCT
>DAHXJB010000378.1:0-3011 GCA_027372455.1 Chloroflexota bacterium
AGGCGCCTCGAAGGAAGACCACGCCGCCGTACAGGTAGATGGCGGTGGCCAGCGCCATGGAAAGGTAGACGTCGCCAGGGAAGGAAGGGGCCTTGTAGCCGAACAGTTGCTGGGGCAGGTCGGCGTACGCGAGGATCGGCAGGGTGAGAACCAGACACACCCAGAAGCGCCGGGCGAAGTCGCCAACGTCGTGGCCCGCGTGGCGGTCCGGCCTCCCCGACGGATGGCCCGGCCGATGGTGCATGAACTAACCTCCTGTGGCTAGCACGTCGATTTCTCCAAGAGGCAGCGACAGAGCGGCAAGGGATATGCCACGGAGGACGGGCAAACGAGACAGCAAGAAAGCGAGAGGACGAGTGGATGTGAAGGGGAAAGGGCGGGGGAACGCGCAGGTCTACACCTCTTCGCTGATCGGCACCTCCACCTCCCCTCCGTGAGATAACAGCTTCACCAGCAGGGGCCAGCCGAGCGACAGGACGATAAGGGCGAACAGCGCCAGCGTGATGGGACGCTCAAAGAATATCATCAGGCTCCCCTGCGATATCGTCAGCGAGAGCTTCAGGTTCTTCTCCATCACAGGCCCGAGCACCAGCGCTAGCACCATTGGCGCGGGAGGGTAGTCGAACTTCCGCATCAGGTAGCCGACCAGCCCGAAGGCGAACATTATCCACAGATCGGACATTGCCCCGCCGACGGTGTATGCGCCCAGCAGCACGAACAGCAAGATGAGTGGGATCAACACCGGGTACGGCACTTTGAGGATCTGCACCCACATCCCGATCAGCGGCAGGTTCAGCACCAGCAGCATGACGTTACCGATGTACATGCTGGCGATGACTCCCCAGAAGAACTCCGGATGTTCTGACATCAGCAGGGGCCCCGGGCGCACTCCATACATCATCAGGGCACCCATCATGATAGCCACGGTCGCGGATGATGGGATGCCGAGCGTCAGCAGGGGAACCAGCGCGCCACCCGTCGCGGAGTTGTTGGCGGCCTCGGAGGCGCACACCCCCTCGATCGCGCCGTTACCGAAGCGTTCGGGGGTCCTGGAGGCCCGCTTCTCGACGGCATAGGCCATGAAAGCTGCAACGGTGGCCCCGGCACCGGGCAGCGACCCGATCACGAAGCCGATCAGCGTGGAGCGGACGAGGGTCATCTTGCACGCGGCCCAGTCCTCCCGCGTGGGCATGAGCGATCCGATCTTCGTGGAGAAGATCTCGCGCGTTAGATCGCCTTCCAGGTTCGTCAGGATCTCGCCGAGGGCGAAGAGACCCATGGCCACGGAGACGAAGCCTATGCCGTCGAGCAGGTCGGAGCGGCCGAAGGTGAATCGCGCGACTCCTGCAACAGGGTCAAGCCCCACCGTGCCTATCAGCATCCCCGCCAGCCCAATGGCAAGCCCCTTCAGGAGACTCTTGCCTGCAAGACGGGTCAGAGTGCTCAGGCCGAGGAGCATCAGCGCAAAGTACTCGGGAGGCCCGAAGGAGAGAGCAAGGTTCACGATCGGGGTGGCTATCACCATCAGCGCCACGACTGAGAAGGTGCCCGCTATGAACGACCCGAAGGCTGACATGCCCAACGCCGCGCCCGCTCGACCCTGGCGGGCCATCTGGTAGCCGTCGAGCGCCGTCATGACAGATGCCGACTCCCCCGGCACGTTCACCAGGATCGAGGTGGTCGAACCGCCGTACATGGATCCGTAGTAGATCCCCGCCAGCATGATCATGGCGGTCGTGGGATTCATGCCGAACGTGATCGGGATGAGTATCGCTACCCCTGTCACCGGCCCGATGCCCGGCAGAACGCCCAGCAGCGTTCCCGCGAACACCCCGATGAAGGCGTAGATGAGGTTCACAGGCTGCAGCGCTATGCTGAAGCCGTACGCTAGATCCTGGCCAACTTCCACAGGGCTACCCTCGTTTGCTCCGCCCTGCCGGCGGGCTAGTACTGAGAGTGGTCTCCCCCATACCCCAACGAGCCGTCAGGCCCGCGGCCAATGCTATCCGGTCCATACTCAGAAGTAGATCTCGATGAGGCCCATGGGCAACACAACTTTGAGCCACACCGAGAAGAGCGCGTACGTAGAGACGGTGCAGACTACCGTGATTATCAGGTTCAATCGCCACGATACTTTCATGTACCACAGGAGAAGCAACAGGAAGAGAGTGGTGGCGATGATGTAGCCCAGGGGCTGCAGCAGGAGGTTATAGCCAGCCGTCGCCGCGAGGACGACCCCGATCCGAATCGCTCCCTGGATGTCGGCCCCCGACCAGCCAGCCATACGACGAGATCGAGGTATCGATTGCCCCTGGACCATGATACCTACCGCCACTGCTCCGAGGCCAATGGAGAGTAGCTCTGGCATGAAGCTGGGGCCGGCATACTGGTCGGTAACAGTGGTGGGAAGACCCCGCGCCATGGCGCCCATCGCAATCGCCACGAGCAGCAGGAAGGCTCCGCTGATGGTGTTCGCGAGTCTTTCGGTCACGCTGCCTCCAGGGGGATTGCTGGGGGCAAGCCTCCTCGCTCCGCCCCCAGCATCATGGCCAGGGAAAACTACTTCTTGGTCAGGCCCAGCTCCTTGAAGACCGGAACAAAGCTCTCGTACTCCGTGTCAACAGCCTTCTTGAAGTCGTCACCCGAGATGAAGGCGTTCATCTGCTGGAACTTGTCCAGGTACTGTTCCTTCCATTCCTTGCTGTCGGAGACTTTCTTGAAGGCGCTGATCAGCCAGTCGACGTGTTCTTTCTTCATGCCCGTGGGGCCCATCACACCGCGCCACTGGGCGATAGAGAGGTTGACCCCGGCGTCCTTCCAGGTCGGAATATCCTTGAAGACAGGGTCATTGAACTGCACCCGCTCGGGAGCCGAGTAGCCCAGCGCGCGTACTTTGCCGGCGCGCATCTGCTCGTATGCCTCGGAGGGGTTCGCCAGCGCTGCATCCACCTGGCCACCCAGGACGTTGGTCATCACCTGGCCGCCGCTCTCGAAGGAAACGTAGGTGTATT
>DAHXJB010000395.1:0-2592 GCA_027372455.1 Chloroflexota bacterium
TTCCGCCAGCAGCATCGGGGGCAGCACGATCATCAGGAGGAGACGCAGCATGCCGAGAATGGTGCTCGGAAAGAAGCGAGCCAAGCCCGAGGTACCCTCGGGCTCATCGCTGCCTGGTTCATTGTGGGAGGTCTCGCCATGATTGGTCGGGTTTGCGCCGTGCAAGAGAGCACCTCCATCGTGCCGATTGCCTGACCACTCAGCGAGGAAGGCTCACATCAGGGCTATGTGTTCAACATTTGCCTAGCTTCACCCTTGTATTTGCTGCGATAGCCGCCACAGTTCGGTGGGTGGTTTTCCCCTCGGCACTCGTGAGAACGAGGGCCCAAACAGGGGTTTCGTGCCGTCGTGTAGCCGAGCTACACGGAAGCTAGAACGGATGGTGCCGCTCAGCGGTATTATATGCGATAGGAAGCTTGGGTCAATGGTGAAAGCTGTAATCTTCCATCGCGCAGAATCCTCCAGCACGAGCGGCCAGATTACGACCGGCGGGCCTATTGCAGGGAAAGGCGCAACAAAGTTAGCATAGATTATTATGTTGTAACCTACGCGGGCGTTCGCGGGCGCTGTTGCCGAACCGTTGGCTCAAACTATACGATAGCCTCAGGTACTCGCAAATCACTCGCACGAGCGCGAACGCAGCAATCGGTTATACTCCACATTGCATTCTCCTTGTAGGAGGTCCTCATGGGCAGATGGCGCCAGTGGTTGCTGGCTATCCTGGTACTTCTAGTCGTGTCTGGCGGCGCGTTCACGGCAGGCGTGGCGGCGGACCGCGGCGGGGTGATCCCGGGCGCAACGTCGACTGAGCCGTCCCAGCTGACGGACCAGTTCAGCGTGTTCTGGCAGGCGTGGGCTCTGGTGAACGAGCACTTCGTGGATCGTTCGGCCCTGGATCCCCGTAACCTCACCTATGGCGCCATCGATGGGATGTTGAACGCCCTGGGCGACACGGGCCACACCCGCTTCCTCACCCCCCAGGAGGCGAGTATTCAGACCAGTGATATCTCCGGGCAGTTCGAGGGGATAGGGGCGCAGTTGGGGCTCAAGGACGGCTATCCGGTTATCGTCGCCCCGCTGGACGGCTCGCCGGCCGAGAAGGCGGGAATTCGGGCAGGCGACATTATCGTGCAGGTCGACGGCCAGTCAGTTGCGGGGGCGTCGCTGGACAAGGTGGTGGGAATGGTTCGTGGCCCTGAGGGGACCGACGTGAAGCTCACTGTTATCCATGCCGGCCAGGGCTCCATGACGGACATCACGATCCAGAGGGCCAAGATTGAGGTCCATCCCGTCAGCTGGGCCATGGTCCCGGGCACGAAGCTCGCCGACATCCGCATCAACCAGTTCGCGGCTACCACCAACCAGGAGTTGGCACAGGCCATCAAGGATAGTCGGGCGGCGGGCGCACGGGGGCTGGTAGTGGATGTTCGGAACAATCCCGGTGGGCTGCTGGACCAGGCGGTGTCGGTCACCAGCCAGTTCCTGTCTTCGGGGAACGTTCTGCTGGACCAGGACGCCAAGGGCAACCGGAAGCCTGTCGCCGTGCAACCCGGCGGCCTGGCCACCGACCTCCCCATGGTGATGCTGACAAATCTGGGGACCGCCAGCGCCTCGGAGATCTTCGCTGGCGCTATCCAGGACTACCACCGCGGTCAACTTGTCGGGGAGACCACCTTTGGAACAGGCACTGTCCTTTCCGGGTACAACCTCTCTGACGGGTCCATGCTGCTGCTGGGGACGAGCGAGTGGTTGACCCCCAAGGGGCGGCAGATCTGGAAGCACGGCATTACTCCGGACGTGACTGTTTCACTGGCGCCAGGTGCTGCGCCCGTTACCCCCGACAATCTTAAGGGGATGACGTCGGAACAGCTTCGCTCGAGCGGGGATGCGCAGCTGTTGAAGGCGATCGACCTGCTGGGGGCGAAGTAAGGTAAGCCAGCGGGTCGGTCGCAAAGACATTCTCGTCTCTGGAGAAAGCTTGCTGCTGGGCTCGCCCGGCGGCTTTAGAAACGGTCTGAAAAGTCAGGTATGAGCGAGCCTTCTTGCCATCAACCGAGTCATCGCGATGTAGATCAGCGTTTCGCTGGTCTCGCAGAGCTTTTCGTAGTCCTTGCTGAGCCTGCGGCTCTGGCCGAGCCACGACAGAGTGCGCTCCACCAACCAGCGCCTGGGCGGAACCCCGTGGGACGGAGCTTCTCCCAGTCAATGGCTGCTCCGACCAGTGCCCAGACACCCCGAGGCTTGGGGGGATGGCTCACCACCTCTACAGTCCAGCCCAGCTGCTCGGTGATCCATTCCCTTCCTGTACCTGTGTAGCCCTGGTCCACCCAGGTGTGCTGCAAGCGCGGGAACTCCTTCTTGATGTCCTTGAGCACCAGTGGCACTGCGGCGCGATCCTGAATATTGGCGCTGTGGACTTTGGCTCGCAGCACCAATCCCTGGGTCTCGACCACGAGGTGACGCTTGCGCCCGCTGAGCTTCTTGCCGCCGTCGTAACCTCGGATACCCCCGACTCCGGTGGTCTGAACCGACTGGCTGTCGATGATGCAGGCATTCGGTTGGGCATCACGTCCAGCCTTGACGCGAAGGCGT
>DAHXJB010000411.1:0-1862 GCA_027372455.1 Chloroflexota bacterium
AGCTTCCTGGAGTTGGTCCCCATGGGAGAGGGCTTGGACTCCCTGGTCCTGGTCACGACCCTGCCGGTCGAGACGTTGGCTGACGCCAAGGGGGTCGCCCGGGTGTATGCTCAGCGCTGGGCGATCGAGACGGGTTTCGAGGCGATGCACGGCTGGGGGCAGGATCGCTTCATGGTCCGGGGCTTCAACGCCATCGATCGGCTGCTCTGGATCGTGGCGCTGGCCCATGTCCTGGTAGTGCTGGCTCTACGGGATGGCAAGTTGGCCGGCTTTCGAGACCAGGCGATCAGGCTCCTCAAGTGCCAAGCCGTTCTCGGCCGCCGTCTCACCGTGGGTAAACTGGCCGAGGCCATCGGGTTGGATTTCGGCAAGCACCGCCGCGCCTGGGCCCATGCTTGGTCACTGTGATCTCTTGGAACTGGAGGAACATCGACTTGACGGGCCGATCCCAGGTTGGGGCATCAATGCCCATCACCTTGATCCCCTGGTCGATCAGCCAGTTTGTGGATTCGCCTGTCATGCCGCAGTGTTCTGTCAGGTAGCGCATTTCCGTGTTGTAGCGCGAGGCGCCTGTCTTGATGAGCACGATGTCCAGGGGCTTCAGGGAGTGGCCGGACTTTTCCAAAGCTGCCATCAGGTCAGCACTGGTGATGCCATACCCAACCGGCTTATCGCTGAAGTCGAGCACCACGCCGTCGCCGTAGCAGTACTCCAGCGGGATGCCCTCCGGACCGGGAGCATCGGCTCGCATATGCTTCAGGGAATCCACGTGAGTGCCCACATGGTCTCCCAAAATGGTTACGTAGTGAGCTGTCAACCACGTCGCGCCATATTGCGCTGCACCGACATTGGTGGCGAACTCCTCCCAACTTTCCAGCATCGTCATGATCGGGCGAGCTACCCGCGGGAACACCACCATGTCCCCGGTCACTTCCATGCTCAGATCGATCAGCTTAGCCATCAGTCACTCACCCCCCTGGATCACAATCTCGCTCTTGGTTCCTCCCAGAACGCCCCGTCGCTCCAAGTCGTCGGCCATGTCGTCCAGCCCAAGTTCCCTCAGTTTGCCGCGCGTAGGCTGCCCCGTCTCCTTATCCCAACTGTGCACGACATACCAGGCCTCTCTCATGCCGTCCAGAATGTCGTATACTCGGCCCTTGGCGGGGCCGTCAGGCATGGGATCCTCGGTGAACCGCGGCGGCAAGGTATCGTCGGCAGACGTCAGCCCCAAGCGGCAGTTATGTACCCTCTCCACATTATTGACCCGTTCTGCTACTCGAAGCAGATCGTCTCCAGTGACTGCCACGCCGGTCGCAGCCGAGTAGAGGTCGGGCACCAACCGCAGCATCTTCTCCAGTGTGAGATCTACCGTCTCAGCATAGTAGGAGTACGGGAACTTGCAGATGCCCATCAGGTCCGGTACGGTGACGATGTTCTCCCACATCTTGAGTTTCGTCGCCGCCTCCAACAGTGGAAGGGTGTCGAGACCGTAGGCGCCGGGAGCGGAGATGCGCAGGTGGTCGGCACCGCGAGGCGACACGGCATAGCGGAAGTTGTAGACCTTCACTGCCCGTGGGTCTAGCGGCGGCGGTGTCATGCCCTTGACGTGCACGGCGTAGCGGTCCGCATTGCGACCAATCCCCCGGGCGGCAGCCCGGATGCCGTTGGCCAGAAGATTGCCGAAACCTCTGCGGAAGGCGATACCTTCGATCATATCCAACATGGAATGATAGTTGCCCCAACTGAGATCGAGGCCATCCGCCTCGGCTTGGGAGAGGATGCCCCGCTGGTATAGCTCCATCGAAAAGGCGATCAGGTTGCCCGTGTCCACCACGTCAAGGCCGTAGAGATTGCACATCTCG
>DAHXJB010000453.1:0-8240 GCA_027372455.1 Chloroflexota bacterium
TTTCTTCCGACCGATGGAGGCCACATCGCCTATGGTATCCTTAAGGTAGGGTTTATCGCCCGACATCGGTCTTCCAGCTTCGTTCAAGAGCGGAAAGAGATGGGTCGAGCTGTCCCCCGGGGGGTGAGAGAGGTGGCAACAGAGCAGTCGGATCTCGGCGCGGTGCAGCTTCGGGTGGAGGAGCTGCGGAGGCTCATCAACTACCATAACTACCGTTATTACGCCCTCGACGAACCGGAGATCTCCGACGGCGAGTACGACAGGCTGACGGAGGAGCTGCGCACCCTGGAGGCGGAGCATCCGGAGATCTCGTCGCCCGACTCGCCCACACAACGGGTGGGAGCGGGACCCCTGGAGTCGTTCGGGGTGGTGCGCCACGAGATCCCGATGCTCAGTCTCGCCAACGTCTTCTCCCAGGAGGCGTTGCTTAAGTGGTACCAGAGGATTAGCGGCCTTCTGGGGCGGGAACCGCGCGACCTGGTGGTGGAGCCGAAGATCGACGGTCTCGCCATCTCCCTCACCTACGTCGACGGCAGGCTTACCATCGGCGCTACCCGAGGAGACGGGGTGCAGGGAGAGGAGATCACCCAGAACCTGCGCACGGTCCGCAGCGTGCCGCTGCTGCTGAACGAGCCCCACCCGGCGAAGATCGAGGTGCGGGGCGAGGCCTACATCTCCAAGAGAGGCTTCGAGAAGGTAAACGAGGAGCGGATGGCCCAGGGCCAGCCCCTCTTCGCCAATCCCCGGAACTCCGCCGCCGGCTCCGTCCGGCAACTGGACCCCCGAGTCACCGCCGCGCGCCCGCTGGACGTCTTCGTCTACACGCTGGGTCAGCTCGTCGATGGATCCGAGCCTCCCACCCACTGGGCAGCCCTGGAGCTGATGAGGCGGCTTGGCTTCAAGGTGAACCCCCTCTCCAGGCTGTTCCACTCCATCGAGGAGGTAATGGAGTACTGCGCGGGCTGGGAGCACAGGAAGGAAAGCCTCGACTACGACATCGACGGCGTGGTGGTGAAGGTCAACGATCTGGCACTGCAGCAGGAGCTGGGATCGGTGGGTCGGGAGCCACGCTGGGCCGTTGCCTACAAGTTCCCGCCCACTCAGGCCACCACCAGGCTGAAGAGCATCGAGATTAACGTAGGCCGAACCGGGTCGCTGAACCCCTTCGCTGTGCTCGAGCCGGTCAGGCTCGCCGGGGTCACCATCAAGCTTGCGACCCTCCACAACGAGGAGGACATTCACCGGAAGGACATACGGATCGGGGATACGGTGCTGATCCAGCGTGCCGGGGAGGTGATACCCCAGGTCGTGGGTCCGATCCTCAGCAAGCGCACCGGCGATGAGATGGTGTTCCAGATGCCGGAGCACTGTCCATCCTGTGGCGGGCCTGTGGTGAAGCCCCAGGGGGAGGCGATGCACCGCTGCACCAACGCCCTATCCTGCCCCGCCCAACGGTACGAACTGTTGAAGCATTTCGTCTCCCGACCCGCGATGGACATCGAGGGGATCGGCGAGAAGCTGGCCGCGGGGCTGATGAAAGAGGGGCTGGTGCGCGACGTCGGGGATCTGTACGACCCCGACAGGGTTAACCGAGAGAGCCTCACCCATCTGGAAAGGATGGGCGAGAAGAGCGCCGACAACATCCTGAAGGCGATCGCGGAGAGTAAGGATCGGCCGCTCGCCAGGTTGATCTTCGCCCTCGGGATCCGCTACGCGGGGGAGGAGGTGGCCAAGCTGCTGGCCACTCGCTTCACCAGCCTGGGTCGACTGATGGGGGCAAGCTACGAGTAGTTGGTGACGACGGAGGGGATAGGGCCAAAGATCGCCCAGAGCGTAGCGGATTACTTCGCCAATGAGAAGAACCGCGAAGTGATCGAGAGGCTGCGCAGGGCCGGGCTTCACTTCGAGGAACGGGCCGAGGAGCCAAAGGGCAACCTGCCTCTCGCGGGAAAGAGCTTCGTCATCACCGGGACGCTGGCGGGCATCTCTCGCCTCCAGGCCGAGGAGAGGATTCGGCAGCTGGGTGGCGAGGTGGGTAGCTCGGTGACGCGCAAGACCGGCTACCTGGTGGTGGGGGCCGGCCCGGGCTCCAAGCTGCAGAAAGCCCAGGCGTTGGGCACACAGATCCTCACCGACGAGCAGTTCCAGGCGATGCTGCGGCATGGGGAGAAGCCAAAGGCGGCACAGGGGCAGCTGGAGCTGGGGCTATGATCGAGATCGAAAACCTCACCAAGAGGTTCGGGCCGAATCTGGCGGTGGACGGGCTAAACCTCACCGTCCGAGAGGGCGAGCTGCTGGGGCTGCTGGGCCCCAACGGAGCCGGCAAGACAACCACGGTGAGGATGCTGGCCTGCCTCATCGCCCCAAGCACCGGCAGGGCCACCATCGGAAGCTGGGTGGTGGGGAGGGACAACGACCAGATCCGCGCCAACGTGGGGATACTGACGGAATCCCCTGGACTTTATGACAAGCTGAGCGCCGAGCAGAACCTTGGCTACTTCGCCCGCCTCTATGGTCTGGACGAGGATCAGCGCGGCCGGCAGGTGGAGAAGTACCTTCGCATCCTGGGACTGTGGGAGCGGCGACACGAGGCGGTGGCCGGCTTCTCCAAGGGAATGAAGCAGAAGATCGCGATAGCCCGAGCCCTGATCCACGAGCCGAGGCTGCTCTTCCTGGACGAGCCCACCTCGACTCTGGACCCCGAGTCGGCCCACACGGTGCGCGACTTCATCGAGACCCTTAAGAGCGAGGGCCGCACCATCTTCCTCTGTACCCACAACCTGGACGAGGCCGACCGGCTGTGCGATCGGATAGCCATCCTGAAACAGCGACTCGTCCGGGTGGACACCCCTTCCCGGCTGAGGAGCGACCTGTACGGCCACTGTGTGGAGGTGCAGCTGACGGAGGTGACGGAGCCGGTCACCGCGGCAATCCGGGATCTTAACTTCGTGCGACAGGTGGACGTAGAAGAGAGAAAGCTCGTGCTCTCCATTCAGAATCCTGCGGAACAGAACCCCATCGTGGTGAAGACAATAGTGGAGGCCGGCGGGCAGATCCAGTTCGTGTCCGAGGTGCGCCATTCCCTGGAAGAGGTGTACCTGACCCTGATCCAAGAGGAGGTGAGAAGGTGAGGGTACTAGCCGTCTTCGAGAAGGAGATCCTCGAGATCGTGAAGAACAGGCTGCTGCTGTTCAGCCTGGTTCCCCTGCCGCTGATCTTCGTGGCAATACCGCTGGTGATGATATACGTCACCCGAAACCAGCCGGTCAAACCCGGCGAGGCTCAGCTGTATTACCAGATGGCTCCCAACCTCGCCCACCTGCCCCCGAGCGACCTGGTGCAGATGGTGATGCTGGGGCAGTTCCTGTTCATGCTGCTGATCGTTCCGGTGCTCGCGCCAATGACCATCGCTACCTTCAGCATTATCGGCGAGAAGCAGGCTCGAAGTCTGGAACCGTTGCTCGCCACGCCGATCCGCACCTGGGAACTGCTGCTGGGAAAATCACTTGCGGCCACGCTCCCCGCGGTGATCGCGACCTGGCTCTCCTACGGACTGCTGGTCGCCGGTATGGCTGTCCTGGCCAGCCCGGTGGTTTTCGCCAGCGCAGTCTCCGGCATGTGGCTTCTGGCGATCCTGATTATTGTCCCGCTGCTGGCCATCCTGGGGGTGAATTTGGGTATCATGGTATCCTCCCGGTTCAACGATACCCGAGTGGCTCAGCAAATCGGAAGCCTGGTGGTGCTGCCGCTGGTGGGGCTCGGGATCGTGCAGACCATGGGAAAGATCATGTACGACCTTCCCATGTTCGCGGCCGGGGCCGTGGTTCTGGCCGCCCTGGACGCCGGCGTGCTGATGGCCGCGGCCAAGCTATTCCAGCGGGAGACGATCCTCACCCGGTGGAAGTAGCTTCGACCTCTCCCCGCGAGAGGTGGAGGGAAGCGTGGGGTAGTTGTTGTCAATCCATTCCCCATTCCCCGGTGGGGAAGGGGGCCAGGGGGTTAGGTCCTCTATGGACGCCAAACTGATCGCCGCCTATCTGTTTGCCATACTGTTCGAGGTCATCTTCCCAATCGGCCTGGCACTCTACGTCCGCCGCCGCCTCGCGGTCTCCTGGCGCTATTTCTGGTACGGGGCACTGATCTTCTTCCTTTTCCAGATGGTCACGCGCGTGCCCGCGATCCAACTCGCCCAGCCGCTGCTGGCCGGCCCGCTGAGTCGCTATCCGCAGCTATTCTGGGCGTGGATCTTCGCCCTGGCCCTCACCGCCGGCCTCTTCGAGGAGGTCGGACGCTACCTGGGGTACCGCTACCTGATATTCCGGTCGAAGCCTTCGGCCGTCAGCTCTCATCTCTCGGCCTTCGATCACCCACAACCCGTGAACATGCCCTTCGGCCCTCACCCTGACCCTCTCCCTGTGGGAGAGGGGGTGAACCCAGAACCCTCTCCAGCACTCGGCGCTCAGCACTCAGCACTCGAATCCTGGAAGAAGGGTGTGATGTACGGAGTGGGGCATGGGGGACTGGAGTCGATGCTGCTGGTGGGTGGCATGGCCCTCATATCCTTCGTGAACGCCCTGGCGTTGACGAGGCTGGATCCATCCAGCCTCCCGCCCGATCAGGCGTCCCAGGTCCTGCAGCTCCAGGCCTTCTACAGGGCACTGCCCTGGTGGATGCCGTTGCTGGGAGCCTTTGAGCGGTTCTGCACCATGGGGATCCAGGTGGCCTTCTCCATTCTGGTGCTGCAGTGCTTTCTACGAGGCTCCCACCTGTGGCTCTATCTGGCCATCGGCGCCCACTTCCTGGTGGATTTCGTGACCGTCGTCGCGAACCCCCGACTTGGCCCGGTAGCCACCGAGGGCATAGTCGCTCTCTTCGCCCTGGCCGCCCTTTACCTGATTTTCCGCCTCAAGCCCAAACCGGAACTTCTAGTACCATCTTCTCATTGTGCGATTCTTCGGTCTTCGTGATATTATGCGCCGGGCAGTTGGTTGATCCGCGGGTGGGCTCGTCCCAATACCAGCTACGGCTAGCGCTCGTTCCTTACGATATTTCATACCAACCACTGGTTACTGCCGTGCATCTACGCCTTAGCATGATTCTTGCGGCCGAGTAGATCATTCCGAGATCTGGGGTGGCAGCCTCATGCGAGTACCGCTGAGCCTGCGCGGCAAGCTAGCCATAGCGTTCCTATTGATCCTGCTCCCAGTTCTGGGGCTGGTGGTCTACGACTATCTGGACGATTACGGTCGAACCCAGGCAACCCTCACGCAAGGTCAGGCCCGCACAACCCAAACCGTCGGCGTGCTGGTAGACGCGTCCTTTGACGAGGGGGCAGCAGTCGGCAAGACCATCTCAGCCGATCCAAACATTCGCGCCTTCACCGTTGCCAACCCCACCCTGCTGGACGGTTATCTCGCCCGCTACCGTTCAATCTTTCCCGAGTACCAGGACATCAACGTCTGGGACGTCAACGGCCAGTACCTGGGATCATCCATCCCTCTCCCGCCCGGCCAACCCAAACCTACCATAGCGGACCGGAAGCACTTCCAGGAAGCCATAGCAACCGGACAGCCAGCGGTCTCCGATGTGATCATCTCTCGAACCGGCAATCGCGTCACTTCCGCCGTGGCAGTACCGATAACGGACATGCGCGACCACATCGTCGGGGTCGTCACCGTGCTGGTCGATTTCGCGACGATCGCCGTGAATCTGCAATCCGTCCATCTCGATCCCTCCCAGGCGGTCTGGGTCATGGACAGGACGGGGAGGGCGGCCATTTACAGCTCCAATCCGAACCTGACCTGGAAGGAGAGGAATTTCTCCTGGTTCCGACCGGTCCGAGCGGCGATGTCCATGGGTCAGTTCACTGGTGAGGTCAATAAGACCCCCAGCGGCCAACCCCAATTGGTCACGGCGGAGAGATCACCTCATCACGACTGGATCGTGGGGATCTCGACAGCCGAAGCCACCTTTCAGTCGACGGTCAGGCAGGCCATCGCCCCAAGGATCGGTATCTACCTCGGGATCGTGCTGTTCGGCGGACTGCTGGCCTGGTGGTCGGCGTACACCGTCACCAAGCCCCTCGGGAAGCTCTCTGAGACGATGGCGGCCTTCGGGCACGGGGAGCTGGGGCAGCGTTCGGACGTGAGAACCGGGGACGAACTGGAAACCACCGCGAACACCTTCAATCGGATGGCCTCATCCCTTCAGCGGGAGCAGGACCGGTTGCGCTTCCTGAGCGAGATGGGAACGGCTCTCACCTCAGCCATGGACAGCGAAATGATACTGCGGCTGCTGGCCGAGAAGGCGACTGAAACGCTAGGAGATTGCAGCTGGGTGTGCCTGCTGAAGAAGGATCAACTGCAATGCAGCGTGACCACCATCTACACACGCGAGCCCACCGTCCACCAGAAGCTAATCGACCTACTGGAGCAGCACATCCGATGGGTCACCGTGAACATGTTCGTCCCGGTGGTGAGGACGGGCGAACCGATACTCATTTCGGATCCGGCAAGTTATGTCGAGATGGAGGAGGGACTGCGCCGGCAGCTGGTTCAAATGGGCGCGGTTTCCCTCCTGGTTGCACCCCTCCTGGCCAGAGGGCGAGCCATCGGGGTTCTAGCCAGCCTCAGCCTCGGCGAGGAACGTCGCTTTGGCCAGGAAGAGCTTGCCCTCGCAATGGAGATAGCCGGCAGGGCAGGCACGGTTATCGACAACGCCCTCCTCTTCCAGCAGGTTCAGTCGGAGCAACGACGGCTTCAAACCATTCTGGACACCGTGCCGATAGGCGTGCTGGTCGCCGAGGAGCCGGCGAGATCCGTTTCCCTGATCAATTCGATGGGACAGAAGATAGTGGGAAAGTCCCCCGTCGGGATCCCCGTGGATCGCTGGCCGCTGGAGTTCGGTCTCAAACGATCGAATGGCGAGCCCTACCTTCCAAACGAGGATCCAATCGCCCGCAGCCTGCTTCAAGGAGAAACGGTCATAGGCGAGGAGGTGATCATAACCCGACCATCCGAGGAGAAGGCATGCGCCCTTGTGTATGCCGCGCCGCTCAAGGGTGAGGATGGCCGGCTAACCGGCGCGGTGGGGGCCTTTCAGGACATCACCCCTCTGAAGGAGGCCCAGCAACGGCTGGAAGAGGCGAACCAGCGGCTGATCCTCGCCGCCATGCGGGAGCAGGAACTGGCCCGGGAGCACGAGCGGCGCCGCGGCGAGCTAGACGCCGTGATCGAGGGGATGAGCGAGGGGATCACCATGGTAGATGGCGAGGGCCGGATAGTCCGGATCAACCAGGCGGGAAGCGAGATACTCGGCATTGGGACAGACTGGCAGGGACGCCACCCGGAGGAGTTCAGAGAGCGACTGAACTACACTCGCCCCGATGGCTCAGTGGCAACGTTCGACGATTGGCCGATCGTGCGAGTCTTGCGCGGAGAGATCCTGCACAGCGAGGAGATGGTGCTCAGCCGGTCTGACGGGAAGCAACTTTACCTGCTGTTCAGCACCGGCCTGGTACGAGGCTCCGAGGGCGCCATCAGACTGGCGATGAGCATCTTCAGGGACATCACGCCCATTCGGGAGCTGGAGCGGGCTCGGGAGGAGTTCATCTCCGTGGTGGCCCACGACCTGCGCTCGCCCCTCACCGTCATCACCGGCTTCGCGGGACTGCTGCAGCGACTCCGTCCGGAGCAGCACGGCCAGCCTCAGGAACAGAAGGCCGTGATCAGCATCCTGACCAGCGCGAAGCGGCTGGACAAGATGGTGGGCGACCTGCTGGACGCATCGCGGATCGAGGCCAGTCGATTGGTGCTTGCCAAGGAGGCAGTGGATCTGGCGGCGCTGCTGCCGGAGGTGGCGGAGAGAAGCGAAGAGGTAACGACGGGACATTCGGTGCGGGTGGAGATCCACGGGGAGATTCCAACCATTCAGGCCGACCCCGCCCGCCTGGAGCAGATCCTGGTGAACCTTCTCACCAACGCGGCCAAATACTCCTTCCCTGAAACCGAGATCATGCTGGAGGTCGAGCCCCGTCCAGGGGAGCTGCTGGTATCGATAACCAACCAGGGAGAAGGGATCGCCCCCGAGGACCAGGAGAGCATCTTCACCCGGTTCAGGAGGACGAGGGCCGCCGCCGAGGGGAAAGCGCCCGGTCTCGGGCTTGGTCTTTACATCGCCAAGGGGCTGGTGGAGGCTCACGGCGGCCGGATCTGGGTGGAGAGCGAAAAGGGAAAGGTCAC
>DAHXJB010000462.1:0-1559 GCA_027372455.1 Chloroflexota bacterium
ACCTCACCTGTGGCCGTGTACCAGGAGACCAGATAGCTCAACATGGAGAGCTGGGTATCGAACATGGAGATGTCTATGTGCTGGCCCAGACCGCTTAAGTTCCGCTCGGTGAGTGCGGTGAGGATCCCGATCGTCGCGAACATCCCGGCGGCTAGGTCCGCCACAGGAACTCCCGGCTTCACCAATTCACCCTCTTCGGTGCCGGTCACGCTGAGAACCCCGCTGGAAGCCACCACCGCGAGATCGAAGGCCGTACGATGCTGGCAACTCCCGTCAGAGCCGTAACCTGTGATGGAGGCCACGATTATTCGGGGATTGACCTCCTTCATTTGAGTGTAGGAGATACCCAGGCGCTCCAACACGCCCGGACGGAAGTTGTTCAACACAACGTCTGAGACCCTCACCAGATCCACGAAGGCCTCCCTACCCGAGCGCTTCTTCAGGTCGAGGACCACTCCCCGCTTGTTTCGGTGAAGTCCGACGAAGTAGCAACTCCACTCACCTCGATAGTAGGGCCCCATGTGGCGGAATATCTCGCCCTGTGGGGGCTCGATCTTGATGACTTCGGCCCCTTGATCAGCCAGGATGGTAGAGCAATAAGGGCCCGACAACGCCTGAGAAAGGTCGAGAACCCGTAGCCCAGACAGTCCTCCAGCCATTGCTCTCCTCGATATCTACAGAATCAGTCCGGACAACTGCATTCTAGGATGTTCTACCCAGCTGTCAAGATTGCGATGTGCACCGAATCGGCTGCTTCTCAGGCATATATCCTGCGGTCCCATGCCATCTCTCGTGGGGTCTTCCCCCGAGATCACCATGAGCAAAGCTGGGGACGACGGCGGATGCACTGCGTCCCGAATCAAGATGTGCCGCGAGGAGGTACGGCGATGCCCGAGAAGAAGATCGAGGGTGTGAACGTCGACATGACGGGTCACAAGAGTATGGAGAGGAAGTACTCACAGTCAGATGTGGAGGTACTGTTCCGGCGCGGACACTGGAACAGCTGGGATGAGATCATCCAGTGGCTGGAAACTCAGGGAGAGCGGGACAACGAACTGACGCCGGGCGAAACCATCGCGATGACCGAGGACCTCCGCCAGGTCCGGAACAGCGGCGAGCAGTTCACCAACGACCCGACTCGGGTCTTCCAGCTAATGCGCGAGCACCATGTGGTGCACGAGGCCGGAAAGGCACCAGCGCAACAGCCCACCGCCGAGGAGATAGAGCGTCAACGGGACGAAGAGCGACGCCGCGCAGCCGAACAGCGTAGATTGGAGATGGAGCGGCAGCAGATGGCGGAGTCCCGGGAAGAGGTCGAGCACCCTCCTACGGCCGAAGTCCGCGAGGAGGCCAGGCCGGCCGAGGAGGAGGGACTATACTCGGAAAAGGGCATCCTCCGCAAGGGTGGTTACATCTGGCGCGACTGAGAACAGGTCATCGGCCCAGCTTAAGACATTGCCCGCGGTATCGCCAGCCCTTCAACCCGGCGGTGGGCGGTTCAGGGGTGGGTCTCATACGACGGACATCTCAAGTGCCAGCGGGACGAACAGGATCTCCGA
>DAHXJB010000463.1:0-3923 GCA_027372455.1 Chloroflexota bacterium
AGCCCACATCGGTCGTAGCCAGTCCTGCTTCAGCCACCGCCAGAAGGGCTTCCAACCGACGTAGAGACACCACCTCGCTTGTAGTCTCATGCAGCAGCAGCAACTGTCTTTCTACATTGCCCCTCGGCGACCGAATGGGCACCAGGCTCAAAGAGAAGTGGTGTTCGCCGGCAGACAGCCCTCGCGACTCACCCATCGGCCAGGTAACATCTTCAACCTGGACAGCCTTCCCTGTACGGAAGCTTCTCTCTAGCATCGGTAGCAATTCCTTGGACAGCGAAGGCCAGAACTCCTGGACGGGACGCCCGGGCCGGGCAACTCCCCCTGTCACAGCCACGAAGGCAGGATTGGCGGCCTCCAACCGAAAACCGGGGGTGCGAAGAAGGGCGATCGCGGCCGGGACGTTCTCCAGCATCGCTTCGGCCAGCGCCCGGCGCCTTTCACTCTCGAGGTATAGATCGGCGTACCCCGACATGATGCCGTACAGCATCCAGGCAAACCCAATATCCAGCAACGCGAGGTCCAGATAAAACCACAGATCGAACCAACTAGCGCTGATGGCTGCCCCCACCATACTGGCGGCAGCAAACAACTGTACCAAAGCTGCGTAGCCGACGACCACGTTTCGGCCTCGCAGATAACTCCTCAGCCCCACCCCTGCCCCTATCACGAAGAGTGCGGCCACCAGGCCATCCCAAACTGTGGCTCCAACAGTCCAACGTCCGTCGGATACGAGCGACGGCAAGACCCCCTGCAGGGCCACCACCAACGATCCTGTTGCCAAGGCCGCCGCAGCCGTCAGGCCCAGCAGTTTTCCAAGGCTACGATGGCTCCCCTCATGCATTGCGAGGGCTCCACCTAGTAGACCGCCCGCTAGAACCGTCCAGTCGAGACGGTAAAGCCACGATGCAGCGTTCAATGTGGAAGCGCTCGAGCCCCCGGCCCCCAGCAACACCGAAAAGTTCAGCACGAATATGCCGCTCAGAATCGCACTGGCCCAGAAAGCCAGTGCAATCCACAGCACGGAGGCTTCATGCAGCGCACTGTACCGTCCGGAACACAGGTTAGTGATACCCAACGAGAGCAAGAAGGCAGCACCGGCCGCCGCTGGCACGTACAGGGGTAGAACGGCCACTACCGGTCCCGGGCCCCAGAACACACCGAGGAGAATCAGGTAGAGGACCAAAGCGGTCGCTGCCACCGCGAAGGCAGTTACGATGCCATCAGCGGCAACATGGCTGCGAAAGCGAGTTCGCACTAGAAAACCTCGCACAACCTCTCCGGTCACCACCGAAATGCACAAAGCAGACCAGAACACAGGAGCAGTCCCAATTGGTATATATCTTGCTGCCATCCGCTGGCCAATGAACTCGGACCGCCCCGTTCGACGGGCGAGTCTGTGATAGCGGAGCGGGGCGCTGAGCGACCATTGTCACCACAGGCTGCTAGCCGGCAGCCCCTGACCTGAAAGCTGACGGGTGATAGCTCGAAGGGGAGGGTATCCGAATGGTCGACGAGAACGAGAGAATACGACGCGAGATTCAGAGCGCAGCATCCCAATTCAATGAACCCTCGATCACCTGCTCTGTCGAGGATGGAGATGTCATACTCGAAGGGGTCGTGTCCTCCGACGAACACTCCTATCAATTGGAATCGCTGGCACGCGGCATAGCTGGAGTTCGATCCGTGACCAACGACCTACTGGTCGATGGATTCGCCGCTTCGGTAGGAAATGTGGTCGAGGGAGTAGACCTCACTCCTGATTTCACAGCGGATGTCGGCACATCAGACTATGTGGAATCGGTGTCGGAGGCCGAGCCCTATACCCCACCTACGGACCCGGTAGTGAAAGCTGATCGCAGCACCGACGGGGTGGAGATTGTCAACGGCTTCGCGGAAACCGCGGACGATGATGCTGCCTTCGCCCGGTTGCCAGGTCGTCCGAGAGGTGACGACGAGCTTCGAGATGCAGTGCTGGCCGCCCTCCACGCCGATGCGGGCACCACAGACCTGCAGGTCGATGTGGAGGCTCACGAGGGAACCGTGGTTCTGCGCGGAGTAGTCCCGTCCCTCGATGACGCGGACCTGGCCGAGGCCGTCGCCGCCGAAGTCGCCGGAGTCGACGAGGTTCAGGAGGAGTTGCAAGTCGAAGGGCTGTAATGAGCTTCTCATTGGCACGCCTTTTGCCTAAGGACCAGTCGATGCCTTCCAGTTCCATTCGGTGGATAGGCCAATGTTGCGCGGCCAGTGAGGATCACCATTGCGCTCTGTCGTCAAAGACCCCGTCAGTTTGCGGCCCCCTGGCAGAGATGGCCAGTTTCCGGATCGGTTACCCGCTCTTCTAACTCTGCGAGTTGGGGTCGGACTGCTATTGGCGGCAACTGCCGCAGCGATCATCGGAGACTCGGAGAAGGGCCTGACGCTTCCTCAATTCCTGGTCATGGGAGCCTTCTTTGCACTGGCCAACCTACTAGCAGAGAGCGTGCTGCCAAAGTCGTCAGGTAAACCAGGTCTCGGGTCGGCTCTCCAGCAACCCAACAACGAGGACAAGCAGGACAACCATATGCACTGTGCCATGGATCACCCCAACTGCTCGGTCTTCGACGCGATGCGGGGGCTCTTGACGGCCGCTTTGGATACCACGGTGACGCACGATGTCTCGGAGGTCACCAACATCCTTGTCCGCAAAGTGTGCGATCTGTCAGGGGCCGACGCCGCATGGGTCTTCGAGCTGTCAGAGAATCCGGACGGGCCGGAACTGGTCTCCAGCCACCTCCATCCTTCGGCGGATCGTCACTGGGAAGACCTTTCGGAGAGGGCGCGACATTTCGCGATCCAGAGCATCCACCACATGGAACATAGCAGACGGGGTGCATCTCATCAATTCGAAGACTCGGAACCCACGGACTACCTGCTGGTCCACCTTGCCGGCCCTCACCGGGCCTTCGGCGTACTGGTTGCACATTTCTCCGTAACCCAGTCCCTTTCCGCTGATCTCAGAAGGGCACTGATCTCCTTTCTCGCTAGCCAGGCGGTTCTGTCTCTGGAGAACTCCATGTTGAACGAGTCCCAACTGGATGTCGAAGCCAAGATCAAACAGTTCAGTCTCCATCGAGCCGATTATGCCGCCACGCTTTCCCACGAACTGCGGACACCGCTAACGTCGATCAAAGGTTTTGCCCAGTTGCTGACTCGCGACCAGCCGACTTCCTTGGAGACTCTGAATCAATACGCCCGTACCATAGCCGCGGAAGCCGACAAGCTCGCATTGATCGTCAATGACGTTGTAGACCTGACCCGGATGGAGACCGGCCTCCTGCAGATGCATCGCAAACCCACGGATCCGGGCCAACTCGTGCAGCGGGTGGTAGATAGGGTCCAGCCCTACGTGCCTTCGCAACCAATAAGAACCAGTGCCCCCGAGCGAGTCCCACCTGTCCGAGTCGACCCCGATAGGCTCGTGCAGGTATTGGACAGACTCGTGGTGGACGCCGTGCGTCAGTCGGCGGCTGGCAGCTCACTGCTGTTGGCTGTGGAGGCCAGGGAAGAGGATGTAACCATCAGGCTGGAGTACCAGGCTACAGAAGCTCACCTGGACAGCCTTATACAGGCACTGAAGGGACCTGGAGGGTCTAATCAGCAGGCCGGCGACGGGCAGGCAACACAGCTGGGTCGAGGGAGACTCGGGCTATACATCTGTCGAAACTTCATTGAAGCCCATGGCGGGAAAATGTGGATAGAACAGCCCGAGGATCAAGTCGTCAGGGTGGTCTTTACTCTACCTTACTGACTCGCTTATCGAGGCATCCAAGTGGAACCATCGCGCCAGTCATCAACACAAAGCCCGTCCTAACTGGAATAGGTGGGCCGCTTGACGGTATAATTTGCGGATGGCAGGCATGAGGGGGAAAGCTCCTTATGGA
>DAHXJB010000465.1:0-3104 GCA_027372455.1 Chloroflexota bacterium
AGCTTCCAGCGCTGGCCCTGGTAAGCCTTGAGGATCAGCACGATCCAGAGGACAAGGCCGCCAAGGCCCAGACCCAGGCTGAGAACGAGCCCCAGGATCGCAACCAGGAAGCGAAGGAACGGGATGAAACCGAGCACGACGCTGAGGATGCTGAACACGACCCAGAAGACGAACCAGGCGAGGTTGAGGAAGATCGACTGGTAGGCGTGGAAACGGACGAAGCTATCCTTGCTCATCATCAGGAAGACGACGCCGGTGATGAGCCCCAGGACGTAGCTGAGGGCTCCGGCCAGGTTGGGGGCCATACCCGCGTCCGACTGGGCGCCGGGGTTCAGGTTGCCGCCGTTGTTCTGCATCGGGATCCTCCTTCTAACTTCAATGAAATGAGGGATGAATAGCGAGACGTGAACACTTTAGGTCTCCGAGCCGCTCCCGGGCATCCGTGAAACTACCCAATCTGCCGTTTTCCGCTTTCGAGCGACCGCTACATAGTTCCCGCCAGCACTCCCACTCGAGGTCGATGCCTGGATGAATGAGGCCGTGCGAGGCAACCGCTTCAGATTGAAGGCTTGATCAGACTGGCCAGGAAGTCATCGATCATCCCGTTGACCTGTTCTGGAAGTTCAAGGTGCTGGAAATGGCCGGAACCCTTGACCTTGCCGACGGAAAGCTGCGGACAGAGGCCGCGAAGCTGCTCCAGGTCGGCGGCTCCGGTCCCGGCATCCAGGTAAAGTGCTGGAACACGACAGCCGACGGCTGCCCGGGCGCAGTTCCAGGCAAGGACACTACCCAGGGTCGATGTGGCTGCTTGACGTGGAATCAGCGAGACAGCCGCCAGAGCACGGGCCCTGTGCCGAGAATCCATTCCGATGGGAAGGGCTTGCTCGACCCAACGGCGCAACTCCTCGCTCCACGTAGGAGCACGCAGCCGATTCGCGAAGGACAGCAGCGAGTCGCGGGCCTCAGGCGGCGGGAAGAAATGGGAGTTCAGCGCCACGATGGCGGAGGGGATATCCGGGTTCCTTGCAGACAACTCCAGGCCCACCGCACCACCTAGACCGTGGCCTACCACAATGGGTCGGTAGACGCCCAGTTCGTAGCACAACCAGGCCAAGTCATCGGCAAGACCGGACACGGTGTATTCCTGCTCTGGCTTGTCGCTCTGTCCATGTCCCCGCAGATCCACCCCGACGACCCGATGACATTGCCGGAAGTGTTCAATCTGGGGAGTGAAGGAGGTATGGTCGCAGGCCAGGTCGTGGACCAGCACAAGTGCCGGGGCGCCCCTGCCCACATCCACAAAGTTGAGGCCAACTCCGTCCCGAACGAGCCGGTACATATGGCAGCTTCTCCCGTCGCATCACTCAAATCCAGGGACACCTTGCCTCCTGTGCTTGAAGGCCGAGTCCGAGTCTACTGAATGTTGGGAGAGGCCCGCATCGCGGAAACTACGTATCCTGTGGAGTTAGGAGATCTTTGAAGATCTGGTGGGCATGGGGGAAATTGCGTAGTTGGGGCTGTTGTCGAGGCTGACAATCCCCCTGCCGAGGGCGTAGGCCGTCGCATCGGCTCGGCCGTGGGCGCTGATCTTGGCGTAAATGTTGGCAATATGGCGTTCGACGGTGCGGACGCTCAGCACCAGTTCCTCGGCGATCTCGTTGTTGGTCCTACCCATGGCGAGAAGCCGCAGCACCTCGCTCTCGCGAGTCGTGAGGTCGTTAATAGGGGAACGGTCGAGACCAATCCCGGGGGGAGGGGTGTCAGCCAGCCCCTCCTCGAGACGAAGGGCACGATGAGCCCACCCTTCCATGCCCAGGGCTTGGAAGACTGTCTGCGCGCTGCTGAGCAAAGATCGGATGAGGGAGTGGTCGGCAGATCTCATTCTCAACAGAGCCAGGGCTTCGTCGTAATCGGCGATCGCGCGGACAGCCTTCAATCCGTTTGTCTCGCAGTGTGCTCTCGCGCGGACGAAATAGTCTCGGGATTCCTCTACCCGACCGAGGAGAGCCGCCATGCGAGCAACGGTCAGTTCGGGGGAGAGGATGCTATCGCCAAAGCCGGCTGCGATCAGTTCCATGGCCACGCGCCTGTAGTCGGCGGCGAACTCCACCTCCCCAATTTCCCAAACGGCGCTGCCGCCGAAGGCAATCGCAGCGTGATGAACGTACATCGTGGGCTCCATCTGAGCCACGAGCGGTGTGAGAGCTGCCAATAGCCGCTTTGCCTCTGCTGGGTTACCGAATCGAACGTAGCCCAGGGCCGCATATGCCCCTGAGACCAGGCCGCGGGGGTTGCGCGCGGCCTGAGGGCTCGCCGCGAATTGTGCTGCCGCGGTGGCTGCCTTCTCCCAATCTCCATCCAAGAAGTAGGTGAGTATGCTGTTCAGTGCCGTTACGCCGAAACGAAGCTCGTGGGCTGGCCCCAAACGGAGGATCATCTCCTGGGCCTGCCGTGCGGTCTTACGGGCCGTGGGGAATTCACCCAATGCGATCTGAGTGATGGCGATCTGGAGGAGGGCCTCGGCCTGCTCCTGGATCGAGCCGAACCTCTCGGCGGTTTGTAGAAGCTCAGAATACAGTTCCAGTGCCTCGCGGTGAGCACCATGGCGTTTGAGCAGGTCTCGTCCTACCACATCCATCGCCCGCATGATCGCTGCCGGCCGCCGCCACATTCGGACCAGAGCTAGCACCTCAGCGGTCTCCTCTCTGGTCCGCCAATCGAGGGGCTCGAGTGTGCGGGCGTAATCGTCTTCGTCGCCCTGTTCTCGGGCGATGGTCACCGCCTGTGGATCGTGCCCCAGCCACCGCACTGTGTTTATCGGCCCTATTGAGACCGGCTCAAAGCGATCGCGCAGCAACATCAGTTGGGCCCAGAGCAGATCTCGTCGAGTGCCCAATAGCGCCAGGCCCTGTTCGATCAGCGGCTTCCAGACGGCAGGCCGTGCTCCCCCATCCTTTAACGCGCGAGCAGCCTGTGCCAGGAAACCAGCCCTTTCCGTGGGATCTGCTCCTGCACGGGACAATTCGTTCAGGGCGTCATCCACCGAGCGCTGGGCCTCGTCCAGCATTAGAGCCTCAGCTTCAGCCACGGCCAGCTTGCAGAAC
>DAHXJB010000468.1:0-8179 GCA_027372455.1 Chloroflexota bacterium
TGGGCCGACTGGATCGCCGTGATGACAGCCACGCCATTGGCTCCCGCCGCGATAACCGAAGCGGCATTGTCCGCGGTGATGCCACCTATGGCCACGACGGGGATCCGCACTGCCTCAGCCACCCGCTTCACCAACCCGGGCCCCGCCGGCTTCATCCCAGGGTGAGAACGAGTCTCGAATATTGTCCCCAGCACAAGGTAGCTGGCTCCTTCCCTTTCCGCCTGCAGCGCCTCCTCCAGGGAATGGACGGAGACCCCCAGCAGCATGCTCGCGCCGACGAGCCGCCGGGCATCCGCTACCGGCAAGCTGCCTCCACCCAGATGAACTCCATCGGCACCCAGCACCAAGGCAACGTCGATCCGATCGTTCACAACCAGCGCCGCCCCGTGAGCGCGGATGGTCCCCAGGAGGCTCTCACCGAGCCGAAGCAGCTCCCGGGCAGCCAGCCCCTTCTGCCGAAGCTGGACGATGCCCGCACCGGCCCCCACAGCCGCAGCGACAACCCGATCAATCGGCCGCCCCAGGCAGGCCTCTGGGTCGGTAACGAGGCATAGGATGGGGGATTGAAGCTTGGCCAACCTAACCCCCGGCCCCTTCCCTGGAAGGGAAGGGGAGCTAAACTATGGAAGTGGCCGCTCCTGCTAGCAGGAGCGGCCACCATCGAATCTGTCCCTCGTGCTCTGCTTTCCTACGCTGGTACTACCCAGTTCAGGTTCACAGGGTCGGCGGCGCGGCCGCCTCTCAGCAAGTGCGCTCCCCTAGCAGATGCCCTATTCACTTGTCTGTCGCGCGGCATGATAGCACGGGATGAGCACGAAAACAAGGCTTGACAAGCCCTCCATCCAAACCTATATTGTATCGCGAAACGGGTTTTCACCATCTGGAAGCATTCCTCTCTTCATTCAGCGGCATCTCGAACCGGGTCCGCTGACGAGGTTGTCAGGTGACAGGCGCTTCGCGAAGAAAAGTCAATGAGGACTCCTCTGCCTCTAAGACGACTGTTCAGTCGGTGGAGCGCACCCTCGACATCCTTGAAGCACTTGCCGGGATGGGCGAGGCAGGCATCGGGCAGTTGAGCGCTCGGGTTGTCCTCCACGCCAGTACCGTTCATCGGCTGCTCTCCACCCTTATCGCCCGGGGATACGTTCGCCAGAACCCGGAGTCGGGTCGCTACCTGCTGGGACTGAAGCCACTGGATGTGGCCAGGGCGGTGAGGGATCACCTGGACTTGCGCATGGAATCCATGCCCATCCTGCAGGAGTTGATGCGGAAGAGCGGCGAAACCGCCAACCTGGCCGTGCTGGACAATCACCAGATAGTGTACCTTGAGCAGGCGTCGAGTCCGGGCTGGATGCTAAGGATGTTCGTTCAGGTAGGCGCCCGGGCACCGCTGCACAGCACGGCATCGGGCAAGGTTCTTCTAGCGGCCCTCCGCGACGATGAACTGAGGCAAATGCTCCACAGCTACCCTCTTCTCCAATTTGCCACCCGCACCATTGTCGACGCGAGCGTTCTCATGAGCGAGCTTGAAGAAGTGCGGCTCCAGGGGTACGCCACCGATTACGGCGAGCAGGAGGAGGGGGTCAGCTGCATCGCTGCGCCGGTCAGAGACTTCAGCGGGCAGGTGGTCGCGGCCATCAGCATCTCCGGCCCCTGGATTCGGATCACCCCGGAGCGAGTACCCCACCTGGTGCCACTGGTACAGGAGGCGTGCGTTCGACTTTCCGCAGCACTTGGATACAGTGCAACCTCTATCGCAGCAGTTGACTCAAGAGTTTTGACACGAGGAGGTGGAGCATGAGGATTGCGTTGATCGGCCAGGCAGCCTTCGGCGAGAAGGTCCTGGAGGCACTGCTCACAGAAGGAGAGGAGATCACGGTCGTCTACTGCCCCCCAGACGCGCCCAATGGCAAGCAGGACCCACTGGGGGAGCTGGCGGCGAAGAGTGGGATCCCAGTTCGAAAGCCGGCCCGAATGCGCAACCCCGAGGTCTTTGAAGAGTACAAGAGCTTCGATCCAGAACTGAACGTCATGGCGTTCGTCACCGACATCGTGCCGATGACGATGATCAACTACCCAAAGCATGGAACCATCCAGTACCATCCCTCGATTCTCCCCCGCCACCGGGGTGGCAGCGCCATCAACTGGCCGGTGATCAATGGAGAGACCAAGACCGGCCTCAGCATCTTCTGGCCGGATGAGGGTCTGGACACCGGCCCCATCCTGATGCAGAAGGAAGTGCGGATCGAGCCCGACGACACCATGGGCATGGTTTACTTCGATAAGCTGTTCCCCATGGGTGTCGATGCGATGGTCGAGTCGGTCAAGTTGGTTAGAGAGGGCAAGGCCCCCAAGGTCGTGCAAGACGTGACCCAGGGCGAGTACGAGCCGCTCTGCAAGAGGATGGCCATCGACTGGATGTATCCCATCGACATCGTCTACAACGTGATTCGGGGAAGTAACCCATCACCCGGTGCCACTACCCAGTACAAGGGCCAGTCGCTGAAGATATTCGACTGCGAGAAGAGGAAAGTCAGCGGGAAGGAGAGCCCCGGCACCGTGCTGAAGATCAGCGGTGAGGGCTTCCTGGTAGCTGGCAACGGGGGAAGCATATTCGTCAAACGGGTTCAGCCCCAGGGTTCCCCTAAGATCAAGGCGCCGGAGTTCGTGGCATCGTCGGGCCTGCAGGTGGGGGACAAGCTGGGATAGGTAGCTGTCAGCAATCAGCAGCCGGCTTTCAGCAGTCAGCCATTAACCTTCAATCCTCTGGATGGCGGCGGTTGCGAGTCAGACAAGGGGCGAAGAAAGGCTGACGGGAGAAGGCCGACCGCTGATAGCTGAAAGCTGAAGGCTCTTAGTTTGAGGAGGAGGCTGTAGTAAGAATGGCAGGAGATCTCTACGAGGTACGCTGGCACGCCCGCGGCGGCCAAGGGGCGGTGACGGCGTCCCGCTTCCTGTCGGCGTCGGCAAGCCGCGAGGACAAGCACTTCCAAGGCTTCCCTGAGTTCGGCACGGAGCGCATGGGCGCCCCAATCCAGGCTTTCACCCGCCTGAGCAGCAGCCGGATCTATACCCATGAGCAGGTTCAGGCTCCGGATGCGGTGGTGGTGCTGGATCCTACCCTGCTGGAAAGCGTGGACGTCACCGTCGGGCTGAAGGCGGGCGGGCCGCTGATCATCAACTCGGACCTTACACCGGCTGAGCTGAAGAAGCAGCTCCCCAAGGGCGACTACAAGCTGTACACAGTGAACGCGACGAAGATCGCCACCGAAGAGGTTGGGCGCCCGATCACCAACACGGCCATGGTAGGCGCGCTGGTGAAGATCACAAGTCTGATCAAGTTCGACAACGTCAGGGAAGAGCTGATCAGCATGTTCGGCTCTCGGTTCAAGAAGGCGGTTGTCGATGGCAACGTCAAGGCGCTGGAGAGGGCCTACGAGGAGGTTAAGGGCGAATGAGCGAAGTTCACGAGGTCAAGCCGGGAACCTTCCCGACTGTCAACGAGATACCGCTAGGGGGGACCATTCCCAGCAACGGCAACGGCGTCCTCAACAAGACCGGCAACTGGCGGACCCAGCGCCCGATTTTCAACGATGCGGCCTGCACCGACTGCCTGCTGTGCTGGCTTCACTGCCCGGACGACTCCATCATCCTCGAAGAGGGCAAGGTGATGGGGATCGACCAGGATCACTGCAAGGGCTGCGGCATCTGCGCCGCCGAGTGCAACTCCAAGCCAGTCAAAGCCATGTCCATGGCGCAGGGCGGTCGCTACGAGCCGAGCGAGACCTTCGCCAGGCACACACTGTAAGGAGATCGAGTGATGGCAATAGCTGAGAAGCCTGTACGACAAAGAAAGGTAGTTGGGCTCACCGGGGACGGGGCTGCCGCCGACGCGATGATGCAGATCAACCCCGATCAGGTAGCCGCCTATCCGATTACCCCCCAGACTGAGATCGTTGAGCGGTTCGCCGAGTACGTGGCCAACGGAAACGTGGACACCGAGTTCGTGGCGGTGGAGAGCGAGCACAGCGCCCTGTCCGCCTGCTGCGGCGGCGCGGCCGCCGGCGGCCGTGTGATGACCTGCACATCCTCTCAGGGTCTTGCCCTGATGCACGAGGTGCTGTTCATCGCTTCGGGCAACCGACTGCCGATCGTCATGCCGATGGTCAACCGCACCCTGAGCGCCCCGATCAATATCCACGGCGACCATTCGGACTCCATGGCCTCGCGCGACGCCTCCTGGATCCAACTGTTCTGCGCCGATGCCCAGGAGATCTACGACACGACCATCATGGCCGTTCGTATCGCCGAGCACCCGGACGTCCAGCTGCCAGTGATGGTCTGCTTCGATGGCTTCAACGTGTCCCACGACATGGAACGGGTGGAGATGCTGGACAAGGAAGAGGTTCAGCAGTTCATCGGTGAGCCGAATCCGAAGCTCAACATGCTCGACCCCGAGCATCCGATTACCATCGGGTCCCTAGTGTTGCCTCCCTTCTTCTTCGAGCACAAGATCGCCACGACCAAAGCTCTGGAGGGTTCCCTCAAGGTCATCGAGAAGATAGGCGAGGAGTTCGCTCAGTTGAGCGGACGTCCCCAACCGGTCATCGAGAGCTACGGCATTGAGGACGCAGAGGTAGCCGTGGTGGCGCTTAGCGGCATCGGCGGCACGGCTCAGTGGGCCGCGATGCAGTTGCGAGAGCAGGGGCTGAAGGTCGGCGTGGTGCGGCCGCGAGTGTACCGGCCGTTCCCGGCCGCTCAGATGGCCGAGGCCCTGAAGAAGGTCAAGGCCGTGGCCGTGGTCGAGAAGGCCTCCGCGCCCGGCGCCTCCGGCGCGCCCATCTTCGAGGATCTCTGCACGGCGATGTACGACCTGGATCAGCGGCCGAAGATGATCAATTACGTGACGGGTCTGGGCGGCCGCGACACCTCTTCCGCTCAGTACACCGCCGTCTTCAAGAGATTGATGGGTATCGCCAACGGCGAGCCGCTCGGCCCAGTGCTCAGCTACATCGGCGTACGGGAATAGGAGAGATAGACGATGGCCATTAATCTGAAAGAGCTAGCCAAGAAGGAAGTTAAGTTCACCTCCGGCCACCGCCTGTGCACCGGTTGTGGCCCGGCGATCATTGCCAAATGGACGATGCTGGCGGCAGCGGACTACAACATCGCCATGAGCAGCGCGACCTGCTGCGTGGAGATCTCCAGCGCGGTATTTCCCTACTCGAGCTGGAAGGTCTCCTGGTACCACAACGCCTTCGAGAATGCCGGCGCAGTCATCGGCGGGATCGAGGCAACCTATCAGGCCCTGAAGCGCAAGGGCAAGATCGACAAGGACTTCCGCTTCATCGCCATGGGTGGCGATGGCGGCACCTACGACATCGGCTTCCAGTCGCTGTCGGGCGTCATGGAGCGACGTCACAACGTCCTGTACATCGTCTACGACAACAATGCCTACATGAACACCGGTATCCAGCGCTCCGGCGCCACGCCGAAGTACGCCTGGACCACCACTTCCCACGTGGGCAGTGCCTACCAGGGCAAGCAGCAGCCCCGCAAGGACCTGGTCTCGATCATGGCCGCCCACGACATCCCCTACGCCGCTCAGGCCAGCGTGGGCTACTGGCGCGACTATATGACCAAGGTGCAGAAGGCTCTGGAGACCGATGGTCCAGCCTTCATCGCCGTGTACGCGCCATGCTGGCGTGGATGGCGAACGGAGACCGACCAGACCGTGGAGCTTGGCCGGCTGGCCGTCCAGTCCAAGTACTGGCCGCTGTACGAGGTCGTTAACGGCAAGTGGCAGATGACCTACACGCCAAGGGAAGAGAAATCCATAAGCGACTTCTTGAAGCCGCAGGGCCGGTTCAGCCACCTGTTCAGGCCCGGCAACGAGGCCCTGCTTCAGGACTTCCAGAGCGAAGTCGACTACAAGTGGGACCAACTCCAGAGGCGGATCGCCGCTTCAGCTTAAGTGCATCGTTCCCCGGGCGGAACGAGACACGAACAGGTAGCGGTGATGGGGACGCCGGAGGCATTCAAGATCGGATGCGCCGGTGTCCCTCTTGCCTATCAGCTATCAGCGGCAGGCCGTAGGGCTGGGGTTTATCCCCAGCCGCCCGGCATGTACCGTTCAGTGGCGGCGGGGAACAAGCCCCCGCCCTACACCATCGAGTCAAAGGGGGGGCCAGACGGTGGTACGCGAGCAACTGATCGAAGAGCTGGCCAGGATCGTTGGCAGGGACGACGTATTGTCGTCCCGCCGAGACTTGCTAGTGTACGAGTACGATTCCACGCCGGACCTTTTCCAGCCTGAGGTGGTAGTGTTCCCAGCCAACGCCGACGAGGCCTCGGCCGTTATGAAACTCGCCAGTAGAGAAGGGCACACCGTGGTGCCCAGGGGAGCAGGCACCAACCTGTCGGGCGGTACTCTGGCCCTCAAGGGTGGTATAGTCATGGGCTGCAGCCGAATGACTCGAGTGCTGGAGGTAGACACCGCCAACGAACGGGTGGTGGTGGAGCCCGGCGTCGTCAATCTGGAGCTGCAAAACCTGCTGGCGCCGCTGGGTTACCTGTACGCACCCGATCCCGCAAGCCAGAAGGTTTCCACGCTGGGAGGAAACATCGGGGAGAACTCGGGGGGCCCGCACTGTCTCAAGTACGGTGTCACGACCAACCACGTCCACGGACTTGAGGTGGTGTTGCCGAGCGGAGAGGTGATACATACGGGCGGCCCCTGCGAGGATAACCCCGGTTACGACTTGACGGGAACCATTGTGGGCTCCGAGGGAACCTTCGGTTTCGTGACGTCGATGACCCTGCGACTGATGAGATCCCCAGAAGCCATCAAGACAATGCTGGCGATATTCAATACACTGGAGGACTCGGGCAGCGCCGTATCGGAGATCATCGCCGAGGGCATCGTACCGGCTACTCTTGAGATCATGGACAAGATCGTCACCTGGGCAGTGGAGGAAAGCTACCATTCAGGCTACCCTCTCGACGCCGAGGCGATCCTGATCATCGAGCTGGATGGATTGAAGAACGGACAGGAACGTCAAGCTGAACGAATAGTGGAGATCTGCAAGAAGAACCACGTCAGGGAGATCAAAGTCGCCAAGAACGACGCGGAACGGAACGGTCTCTGGGCCGGGAGGAAGGGCGCTTTTGGCGCCGTGGCTCGTGTCAGCCCCAGCTACTCGGTTCAGGACGGCACAGTGCCTCGCACTCGTTTGGCTGAGACCCTCAAGAAGGTGGTCGCCATAGCGGAGAAGCACAACGTCAAGGTTGGCAACGTCGCGCACGCCGGGGATGGCAACCTGCACCCCCTCATCATGTTCAACCCCAGGGACACAGAGGAGGTGAAAAGGGTACACGAAGCCGGCAAAGAGATCCTGAAGCTGTGCGTCGAAATGGGCGGCACTTTAACCGGCGAGCACGGCGTTGGAATAGAAAAGCAGGACTCCATGCCGCTGGTGTTCAGCGAGGCCGAAGTTGAAGTGATGTCCAGGGTCAAGAAGGCCTGTGATCCCGGCAACATGCTGAACCCGAACAAGATCTTGCCCCTCCAAAGGGCGGCCGAAGGAATGGGGGTGCAGGGATGACGCTGACAGCGCAGAGCTTGAAGGCAATTCAGAAACGGCTGGCGGAGATCGTGGGGTCTGAGAACAGCCTCGCCGGGGAGCAGTTGGCCGCCTACTCGGCCTACGGTGAGCGACCGATAGCTGTGGCCCTACCGGCCGACGAGAGCCAGACAGCGGAAGTAGCGAAGCTAGCGAGTATCGAGGGGGTTCCGGTCACGGTATGGGGAGGCGGCACCAAGCAATCGGTATTGCCGATCCAGCCGCGCGACGGGATAGTGCTTGGCACCAGCAGGATGAGCGCCACCCTCGAACTGGACGCAGCCAACCTGACGGTGACCGTGGCAGCCGGCAAAGTCATGGACGACCTGCAGCAGGAGCTGGCGGGGGCCAAGCTGTTCCTGCCTCTGGACCCGGTAGACTCCGGGAAGGCCACGGTTGGCGGCACCCTGGCTACCAATAGCAGTGGACCGAACCGATTGCTCTACCGAACGGCGAGGGATATGGTGCTGGGACTGCGAGTGGCTACCCCCCAGGGCACCACGGTGCGAGTTGGCGGCAAGACCGTCAAGGACGTGGCCGGCTACGACATGAAGAAG
>DAHXJB010000498.1:0-3843 GCA_027372455.1 Chloroflexota bacterium
TGCCCGACGGGAGCGATAGAGGGAGCAGAGGAGCCTCTTTTACCCCAACCCTCTTCCAAAGGGAGAGGCAGGAGTTGACCATGGACAAGATCGACTTCGTTCTGGCTGGTGTCGGTGGGCAGGGGATCTTATTGTTGAGCGATCTGCTTTCCGAAACCGCTATGGTAGCGGGATACGACGTGAAGAAGTCCGACATCCATGGAATGGCGCAGCGCGGTGGCAGCGTGGTGAGCTACGTCCGTCTAGGCGATCGAGTGTGGTCGACCATCCCCAGGGCCGGAGATGTGGAGTTCCTGGTGGGCTTGGAGAAGCTGGAAGCAGCTCGCTGGGCTGCCCATCTGCGGACGAATGGGGTTGCCATCGTCAACGATCACTCGATATTGCCCCTGTCGGTGAGCTCCGGCGCGGACCCCTACCCTACAGATGCGCAGGTACTGGGGAGTCTCCGCGCAAGAACCGATCGGATCTATTGGACGGATGGGACCGGTATTGCGACCCGACTCGGGAATCCAAAGGTAGTCAATGTTGTCCTGTTGGGTGTCCTCGCCTCGCTGCTACCGCTGGCCTGGGAAGCCTGGCTGGACGCCATCGCTAGGCGGGTTCCTTCCAAGTACAGGGCTCTAAACGTGGAGGCCCTGGAGGCGGGCAGGGCTTCGGCGCTATCGCATTCCACCTGATGATACCGCCCGTATCAACCGCTGAATAGCTCGGAAGTGGGGAGAAGCCATGTATTGGGATCAGGAGCATGAAACGCTGTCGCGCGGCGATATGGAAGCCCTGCAACTGGAGAGGCTCCAGCGAAAGGTCAGGGAGGTCCACGAGAAGGTTCCCGTCTACCGAAAGGCCTTCCAGGAGCGAAAGATCACCCCCGATGACATCCGTTCGCTGAAGGACCTCACCAAGCTTCCCTTTACTACCAAGGCGGATTTCCGAGACAACTACCCATTCGGGATGTTGGCTGTGCCGCTCAAAGAGGTTGTGAGGGTTCATGGCTCCAGCGGTACCACAGGGAAACCGACGGTGGTGGCCTACTCAAGGGACGACATCGCTCTCTGGTCCGATATGATGGCCCGAGCCCTGGTCACAGCGGGCGTCACGGATGAGGACATTGTTCAGAACGCCTACGGCTACGGTTTGTTCACCGGTGGGCTTGGTTTCCACTATGGGGCGGAACGGCTTGGTGCCACCGTGATTCCCATCTCCGGCGGCAATACCAAACGGCAGATCATGTTGATCCAGGATATGGGGACCACCATCCTCACCTGTACTCCATCCTACTCCCTCTTCCTGGCGGAGACGGCGCGTCAGATGGGCGTGGATCTGAAGGACACCCGGCTTCGAGTTGGGATCTTCGGCGCCGAGCCCTGGTCCTACCGGATGCGGGAGGAGATCGAGTCCGAGTTGGGTATCCTGGCCCTGGACGTCTACGGGCTCAGCGAGGTGATCGGTCCCGGTGTTGCTCAGGAGTGCCCCCACAAGCGGGGACTTCACATCTTCGAAGACCATTTCCTGGCTGAGGTAGTGGATCCGGAGACCGGCGAGCCTCTGCCCGATGGGCAGAGGGGGGAGTTGGTGCTTACCACCCTGACCAAGGAGGCGCTGCCGGTCATCCGATACAGAACCCGAGACATCACCAGCCTGCACCGAGAGCAGTGTGCCTGCGGTCGGACGCTGGTCAGGATGGACAAGGTCACGGGCCGTGCTGACGACATGCTGATAGTTCGAGGCATCAACGTCTTCCCATCTCAAATAGAGTCGGTGCTGCTGGAGGTGGATGGGGTTGAGCCTCACTACCAGATCATCGTGGACCGGGAGCGGCGGCTGGACGACCTGGAGGTCCAGATCGAGGTGTCGGAAACAGTGTTCTCCGACGAGATAGGCCGGTTGGAGAACCTCACACGGAAGGTGCGGGCGGAACTGGAGAGCACGCTGGGAATCTCCGCTCTGGTGAAGCTGGTGGAGCCCGGCACTATTCCCCGTAGTGAGGGCAAGGCGAAGCGAGTCATAGACCGACGGGACATTTAGGGGACGGGGAGACGGGGAGATTCCCTCTCCCTCTGGGAGAGGCGTGGACCGGCCAGAGGGCAGGTCCACGGGGTGAGGGCTGGAGCACTCAGCTAGAGGAGGGGATGACTATGAGGATGAAGCAGGTATCGGTCTTCGTGGAGAACCGGCCGGGCCGGCTCAAGCTACTGCTGGAGACGCTACGCAATGCCGAGGTAAACATCCGGGCACTGTCCATCGCCGACACCGCGGACTTTGGGATCGTCAGGATGATACTGTCAGACACCGAGAAGGGGCTGGAAGTGATCCGGGATGCCGGGCTGGCTGCCAGCACCAACGATGTTCTGAGGGTGGAGATCCCGGACCAGCCGGGTGGTTTGCTGAGGACTGTGGCGGAGCCTCTGGCCGCAGCCGGAGTCAACGTGGAGTATGTCTACGCCTTCGCCGACCGACCATCGGAGCACGCGGTGGTGGTGCTGAAGGTCGGGGATATCGACGCCGCTGAGAGACTAATAGGTAAATGAGTAGCTTCCTTGGCCGGCTCCTGATCGTCGATCTGTCGACGCGCAGGGCAAAGACGGTGCTGCTGGATGGTTCCTACTGTAGGCAGTACCTGGGTGGTGTAGGGCTGGCAGTTCGAATACTGTGGGACTTCTCCAGTTCCGGAGTGGATCCATTCGATCCGAACAACCCCCTGGTGTTCGCGGCCGGGCCGCTGGCGGGAACCATGGTTCCCGCGGCCAGCAAATACGCTGTGGCCACCAAGTCGCCCCTGACCGGCTTCATCGGCGCCTCCCTCTCGTCCAGCGGCTGGCCCCTGGCGCTGAAGCGCGCGGGTTACGATGCCCTGGTGGTCCTGGGAGCCTCCGAGGCTCCCAGCTACCTCTTCATCGACGACGATCGGGTCTACTTCCGTCCGGCCAGAACCCTCTGGGGGGCCAAAAGCTGGGAGGCAGAGGAGCGGATCCGGCGGGATCTGGGCGATGACTCGGTGCGGGTTGCGACCATCGGCCCGGCTGGGGAGAAGCTGGTCCGCTACGCCTGCATCAGCAACGACTACAGTCGACAGGCCGGACGAACCGGCGTTGGCGCGGTCATGGGCGCCAAGAAGCTGAAGGCTATCGCGGTGCGCGGCACCAGGCCGATCCATGTGGCCGATGCTGAGCTGCTGCGAAGGGTGAGTCTGGACCTCTACGCCCGTAGCCAGGGCGCCGCTACGGCCAAGTATCGGATCCTGGGCACTCCCGCCAACGTTCTAGCTTTGAACGCGCTGGCCGCCCTGCCTACCCGTAACTTTCAGCAGTCCACCTTCGAGGGTGCCGATCGAGTGAGTGGGGAACGGCTGTACGATCAACATAAGACGAAGGTGGTGGCGTGCGCCGGATGCTCGATAGGCTGCGATCACATCTATCGGGTATCCGATGGACCCTACAGCGGAACACAGGTTGGGATGGAGTACGAATCCCTTTACGCCCTGGGGCCGCTCTGTGGTGTCGACGATGCGGCCGCCGTGCTGCGAGCAGCTGAGCTTTGCGATCAGTACGGCATAGACACCATGAGCGCCGGCGTGTCGATCGCATGGGCAATGGAGAGTTACGAGCGAGGTCTGCTCTCGAAAGAGCAGACCGACGGACTGGACCTTCGTTTCGGGAACGGGGCCGCGGTGGCCGCTATGGTGGAGCAGATCGGCCTTCGCCGAGGTCTGGGACAGCTGCTTGGGGAGGGGGTCAAGAGAGCGGCGGCCTCCGTTGGCGGGGGCTCGGAGCGGTGGGCGATGCACGTGAAGGGACTGGAGATGCCGGGTTACGAACCCCGCAGCCTGAAGACCCTTGGGCTGGG
>DAHXJB010000503.1:0-3206 GCA_027372455.1 Chloroflexota bacterium
GGTTCGCAGCGGGTCTGCCGGATCCTCCATATTACTCATCGTCGAGCTCCCAGAAGTTGGAGGAGTTGGCTGGGACATGGCTGAGTCGAGCGGAGATTTCGCGGGGCTGCGGAATCAGGAAACTGGGAGGGAGGAACCATCCATGGCATTGAAGGCTAAGGGGCTGCTAGCTCTGACCGGACTGACGATGCTGGCCCTGGGGATAACAGCAACCACGGTGTTGGCCCAGCAGGCACAACCCCAGGCGGCAAAGCCGGTCGCTGTGATCAAGATCGTGCCTGTCGCCGCCAATCCAGCCGATCCGAACGTCATTGAGGCGACCCTATCCGATGGCAAGACCAAGATCCAGATGGGAACCACCGGGCTGAGCAACGTCTCCGTCAACGTTCCGGTTACGCTGCAGGGCGCGGCCACCGACCCCAAGCTATCGGTGACCAAGTACAGCTGGGTCCTGAGGAAACCCGACGAGTCCAAGGCAACACTGAGCGCCACCGACCAAGCGGTAGTCAAGTTCACCCCGGATATCTCGGGCGTCTACATGGTAGGTCTCGTGGTGAACAGCGATGCCGGATCCAGCCCGATGGTCTCCATGCAGATCCACGCCGGAGAATACATTGGTACAGGTATCGGCAACTGCTTCCAGTGCCATCCACGGATCACCCAGGACTGGTCCGAGACAGGCCACGCCAACATCCTGAAGAAGCAGCTCAACGGCGGCGCCGATCCCAAGACCAGCCACTACTCCGAAGCCTGCATCCGCTGCCACAGCACCGGCTACTACAGCGGTGTGAGCAACGGTGGCTTTGCCGACGTGCAGGCCCAGACAGGGTGGAAGTTCCCCACACTGGCCGACATCCAGGCCGGCAAGGACAACTGGGGCACAATGCCCGTGTCACTCCAGAACATGGGCGGCATCCAGTGCGAGGACTGCCACGGTCCCGCCCGTGATCACGTCCAGAACGGCACCAAGATGACCGGCAGCCTGGACGAGGGTGTCTGCAACGTTTGCCACAACGGCGGCGGCCATCACGTGAAGGGCGTGCTGTTCGCCAACTCCGCCCACGCTGACGCGACCGCCCAGGCATTCACCTATCCGATTGGCCCAGGTCATCAGGATTGCGTGCGCTGCCACTCGGGTGCGGGCTACATCTCCTTCATGCAGAACCCGACTAACTCCGCTGCCTGGGACAACAGCATGCAGACCATCACCTGTGCCGTCTGCCACGATCCGCACTCCGACGCCAACAAGAACCAGCTGCGGGTCACCGGCGTGCCGGTGCAGGCCAATGGGATCACCAAGGACTTCGGCCTCTCGGCGACCTGCGTTGAGTGCCACAACGGCCGAACCCAGCCAGCCGATGCCGCGAAGGCGAGCTTCCCGCATTACAGTCCGGCCGGCGAGATGCTGTCCGACCAGGGCGGCGTGACCTACGGCCAGAACGTGCCCAACTCGCCCCACGCGTTGATCGTGGGCACTGCCCCGATGAAGGATCCGTCGGATGCAAGCGGCCAGAAAATGCTGTTCGGTGGAAACACCCCCGGCTCCTGCGTGGCGTGCCACATGTATCCCACCCCGGCCGACGCCAAGGATCCCAATCGATTCAAGGTGGGGGATCACTCCTTCAACATGGTTAGCCCCGATGGCAAGTTCGATTACACCGCTGCCTGCCAGAGCTGCCACCAGGGCATCACCGATTTCAACTTCACAGCCAAGGCCGATTACGACGGCAACGGCAAGGTGGAGGGAGTGCAGACCGAGGTTGCCGGCCTGCTGAACGGCCTGCAGAAGGCGATCTCCGACTCGGGCATCAAGCCGGTCAAGGGGTATCCCTATTTCGACCAATCGAACAAGGCTAGCTGGACGGACAAGCAGAAGAACGCCATCTACAACTACCTATTCGTCCGAGGCGTGGAGGGTACCGACGGCAAGGCCAACGCCATCCACAACTTCGATCGATCGGTGACGTTGCTGCAGCTCTCCTACAAGGACCTGACGGGCAACGACGTGCCCAACGCGGCCCTGATCATGAAGTAGGAGCCGGCTGCCGCCGGCGACTACCTGGTGACGCAGCGGGGACGACCCTCTTGGGTCGTCCCCGCTGCTTTCCTCCCTCTCCGTCTGGGAGAAGCGTGAACATGCCCTCTGGCATGTTCACGGGGTGAGGGCTTAGTCAGAACCGGCAGACCCCGCCCTGCCAAACCCCCGCGCGCTCGCGCGCTCGACCCTTGCGCGCCCTGCTGGCCGTTGGTATAATTCCATGCAGTCGTGGCGGGGTAGCTCAGTGGCAGAGCAGGGGACTCATAAGCCCTTGGTCGTCAGTTCAAATCTGACCCCCGCCACTTTTCTTTGGCCTCGCTCGCTCCTGCCTCACTTCCTTCGTCTGGATTTTACTTCTCTATCACCCTATCTGGAAGGGCGATTCGGGTCTGACCAAGGGACTACGAAGCCCCTGACCATCTGGTTCGAGCCAGGTACCCCGCCAGGTACCTTATTCAGCATCACTTGGACCTCACCTCCTTTTGCTTTCTTTCGCCCTCTCATCTCTTCCTTCGGAGATCCGTCCCCTCGGAGACCAAGGGTTTCCTGAACGGCTGACCAGGGGACTCCTGGCCGGCCGTTTTCCGCGACCAAGGGACTATTCCCAATCCCCGTTTTCGCGACCAGGGGACTCTTCTCGGCCCACGTTCTCGCGGCCAAGGGATTCTTCTGTCGCCGGATTTCGCGACCGAGGGACTTCTTTTCCCACCAGTTGCGACAGGGTAGCGTCATTCCGCTTGATGAGGGCTCTTGGGCATGACAACATCGGCCGCGCAGTGTGACGCACGGGCAGTCCCGATGGTCGGGCTCGACCACGATGTGGATGAGAACGTCACTCGTGGCAGTCACCGAGGGAGCCGGGCGCGGGTGCTGCCGACATACTCCGCATGTCCTGGATCAGGTTGCAGTCCATCGCGAGCCGGACAGTCATCGATGGATTGGGGAGGAATCCAGGTGGTGGAGAGGCTGAGGTCATCGCCCTTGCTGTTGAACTGGGGGGAGAGTCCTATTGGAGCACTACTCGAGAGACATCTCGGCCATCCACTTGCCGAGTGCAGCGTCCAACTCCTCGAAGGCCTCGTCCAGCGTCTTGGCCGGGTCGCCGCCCTCCCAGACCATGCCGCCCTCGTCTAGAGCCAATACTGTTCACTTAAGCGATCAACATAGG
>DAHXJB010000529.1:0-4041 GCA_027372455.1 Chloroflexota bacterium
GCAAGGTATTGACGGCCAACCGCGTTAGCTGTAGCTTGGTATGTACAAAACTGTTTTCACGGCTTATCTCGAAGAAGCGGCAAGCCGGCTGAGAGCATGCTCGCCTATGCCGCCCTGCTTCGCGACTCAGACGGCTGCTTGTGGCGGAGCGGCATCCTCCCGGACAGGGGGGCTGCGTGGAGGGGGAGGATGGCCGGCCTTTTTGATCCCGCGGTGATCGGCCCTTTCTGGCTCAAGAACCGCTTTGTGCGGGCGGCCACGGCCGAGTGCATGGCCGACGATCGTGGCCTGGTCTCCACCCGTCTGATCTCCCTGTATTCTCGCCTCGCGGAGGGGGATGTCGGTCTCCTGATCACCGGTGGCGCCTACGTTCACCCCAGCGGCCGTTCCTACGTCGGTGTGACCGGCGCTCACGATGATTCCACGATACCTGGTCTCTCCGCGCTGACGGAGGCCGTCCACCAGCGTGGGGCCAGGATCGTCCTCCAGCTGTACCACTGTGGTCGCCAGGGAGAAGCACAGGCTGTCGGGGGGGCACTGGTAGCTCCGTCGGCGCTGCCGGATCGATTGGTTCGGGTCCGGCCCAGGGCACTCTCCCCCGAAGAGATCGAAGCCCTGATTGTCGCCTTTGCCGACGCCGCGCGGCGGGCCAGGGACGCCGGTTTCGATGGCGTCGAGATCCTGGCCGCGAACGGCTACCTGATCAACCAGTTTCTCTCACCGCACTTCAATCGAAGGGAAGACGAATGGGGAGGGAGCCTCGCCAATCGGATGAGGTTCCTGCTGAGGGTGTTCCGCGCGGCCCGGAAGGCCGCGGGACCCGATTTGGCCGTCCTGGTGAAACTGACGGTTAGCGATTTCGTTCGGGGAGGCCTGACTCCCGAGGAGTCGCTCGCCGTCGCTCGGGAGTTGGCGGCTGAGGGGGTTGACGCCGTGGAGATCACGGGAGGTACCCTGGAGACGATCTTCCATATGAGCAGGGGCGAGATTCCGGTAGAGCAAATCTTGAGCAGCCGTCCCGCCTCCGGCCTGGGTCCGGTCGTTCGGCATCTGGTGAGGGCCGCGGCTACCACGATGCAGGGGAGGGTCAAGTTCGAGGAGGCCTACTTCGCCCGGTACGCCGCAGCCGTCAGAGAGGCCACCGGAGTACCGGTGATCCTGGTCGGAGGGCTCCGCTCTCCGCAATTGATGGAGCAGTTGCTCCACCAGGGGAAGGCCGACCTCGTGGCCATGGCGCGTCCCTTCGTGCGGGAGCCCTACTTTGTCCGTCGGCTCCGAGCTGGCGACGATCGTCCTGCCCTCTGTCGCTCATGCAATCGCTGCCTGGTGAGAGTGGCCGACGGGGATGGGCTGCACTGCTTTGGCGACCAGAAGGACCGATAGCGTCTGCCGCGCAGTCGCGCCATTCCTGTTGGGGGTCTTCCTTCTCGGGCTCGGGATCTATTTCCTGCTGTCGGGCATAGCTTCGCTGCAACGGCTCTGAGCCAGCCGCCAGCGGCCGGCCATCAGAAGGGCGGAAAGCTGACGGCCGGCCGCTGACATCTCGTCTACTATCCCCGGAAGCTGGCCTCGGGCGGCCCGCACTCCGGGCATTCCATCTCGATCAGGTTCAACCAATCCAGGATCGTCTGCTGGTTTGGTAGATCGGCCTCTCCCTGAGCCAGGATCTGGGCCCGCAACGCCCCGAAACGATCGGTCACGAAGATGCCGCCGATCAGTCTGGAGGCCTGGCTCTCCAGGTACACCCGCCTCACCTGGCCCTGCTCATCCGAGAGCACCGGGAACGGTAGCCCCATGGTGCCGGTTTTCGACTGAAGATCGGAGATCGACTGAGGGCTGACCGCGATGATCTCCGTCTCCAACTCTCGGTACACATGATAGTTGTCGGCCAGTTCACGGAGGTAGTCGACGCACTTACCGCAGCGATCCAGATCAAGATAGACGATCACCAGATTGGCCCGCTGCTTGAACTCCCGGGGGCTCACCTGCTTCCCACTCACAGCGGGAAGGATGAAATCCGGGACCACCTTCTCCATCTCCAGATTTCTGGCTTCGATCTCAGCCATCCTTGCTCTCCTCTCTCGGCAACAGCTAGCTTGTCGGAGCCACCCCTCCAAGCAGAATGCGCGCCAGGGCACCCCATTTTTCTCCTTGCCCCCTGGGACCGATTGCTGCAGAATGGTAGCTAACATCCTTGCGTCTGAGGAAAGGGCGAGGTAACCCATGGCGAAGAAAGCCCGAGTGGCGGTCCTGAAAACCCGACCGGAGACCGTGCTGGAAGACTATCAGCGGCTGATGGAGTTGGCGGGATACCGGAATGCGCTGGACCCCTCCAGGCCCACCATCCTGAAGGACAACATCTCCTGGCACTTCCCCTTTCCTGGGGCAAACACCACCCCCTGGCAGATGGAGGGGACCATCCTGGGCTTGCGTGCGGCCGGTTATAAGGATCTGGTGTGCGTGCAGAACAAGACGGTCGTCACCGACGCCTTCAAGGGAGAGGACATGAATCACTACGTCCCCCTCTTCCGCCGCTACGGCATACCGGTGCTGTACAACTTCCGGGACGACGACATGCGCTGGGTCCGCTACCAGCCGAAGGCGAAGATGCTGGTACTGGACCGTATCTTCCCGGAGGGGATCCGCATTCCGGACTACTTCCAGGGCAAGAACATCGTCCATATGCCGACGACGAAGTGCCATATATACACCACCACCACCGGGGCGATGACGAACGCCTTCGGTGGGTTGCTCAACACCAAGCGGCACTACACCCATAGCTGGATCCACGAGACCCTGGTGGACCTGTTAGCCATTCAGAAGGAGATCCACTCGGGTCTGTTCGCCGTCATGGACGGGACCACGGCGGGCAATGGTCCCGGACCCCGCACCATGCACCCCGAGATCAAGAACGTGCTGCTCGCCTCGGCCGACCAGGTGGCGATCGATGCGGTGGCGGCCAGGTTGATGGGCTTCGACCCCATGAACATCCCCTACATCTTCCTGGCTCACAACGCGGGTCTTGGCGTCGGGCGTCCGGACGAGATCGAGATGGTGGGAGATGACATCAGCGGCGAATCCTGGGGCTTCCAGGTGGGGGACAATGGGGCTAGCCGGGTGGGCGATCTGCTCTGGTTCAGCCCGCTCAAGGCGATCCAGAACTTCTTCTTCCGCACCCCACTGGTGAACGTCTTCATCATGGGCTCGGAGGTGTACCACGACTACTACCGCTGGCCGGCTCGGGATCGCCGCATCTTCGAGCGATGGCTGGTCGAGACCCCGTGGGGGCAACTTTTCCAGAAGTACGCTGCTGCCGGCGCGTTGAAGGCAGGGGTGCTTCCCCAAATGTAGGTGTCGAAGTTCGTGAAGGATCGAAGGAGATTGCCCGACCAGGTATAATGGAGAAGTCGCGCGGAGCCGCTCCGTTCCCCTCGAAGTTTGCCGGCCCGCGTTGACCTGAAACCTCGTGGCTGAGTCCTGATAGGGAGATTCCATTCATGAAGAAGATGACCGAAGAGAACCTGAAGGCTTCCTTTGCCGGAGAGAGCCAAGCGCACGTCAAGTACCTGGCCTTCGCCGAGCGGGCAGAGCGAGATGGCTTGCACAACGTGGCGAGGTTGTTCAGAGCGGCCTCTTTCGCGGAGCAGGTCCACGCGACCAAGCACCTGCAGGCGCTCCAGGGGATCGGCAGCAACGTGGACAATCTGGCCGCGGCCATCGCGGGGGAGACATTCGAGGTAGAGGAGATGTACGCGGCCTACACCGTCGTGGCAGAGATGCAGGGCGAGGCCGCGGCTTTGAAGAGCATGCAGCGAGCGTTGGAGGCGGAAAAGGTGCATGCTGCTCTGTATAGCAGGGCACGGGAATCCGCTGTGGCCGGCAAGGACGCCGAGATCGGCCAGGTAGTGGTCTTCCAGGCCTGTGGCTACACAGCCGAGGGCGAGGTTCCGGATAAGTGTCCCCTGTGCGGTGCCCCCAGGGAGAGGTTCAGCAAGTTCTAGGTGTGACCTAACCCCCAAGCCCCCTTCCCTCTTCGGGAAG
>DAHXJB010000110.1:0-1883 GCA_027372455.1 Chloroflexota bacterium
GATGGGAACTGATGACGGCGCGCTCAAGGGGTTTCATGTCACGGAAGCGCTCGCGAGTCAGCTTGGTGAGGCCGTAGTCGCGCCGCAGAAGAGGCTGGAATCTGCGGTCCAGCGCCTGGCTCACCGTTTTCGCACCGCCACCATCCCTCAAGGCAAGGAACTGCTCCAGCCAATCGGCTTTCAGCACCTGATCCAGAGGCAAGTCCCCGAAGTTGCGGAGGATATCCTCCAGCACCTCCTGCAGAGTCCTCTCCCCGATGCGCCTCATCGGGTAGGCGTGCAGCGCCCACATCACCGGTTTCAGACTCAAAGGCGTTAGGAGAGCCCTGGCAATCCCTGGCCAGTGGGTCAGGTAGTTGCCGAGGAAGCCACGCTTGAACATGTCCTCTCGAGTGACGAAGACGGGCATGGGATCCAGAGAGAAGCGGCGAGGGCCGCCAAAAAGAACGTTGGCGATTATGGGAGTGTCGGCATCCCGGCGGTGATTGAACACCACCAGGGTGGAAGGCGAGCGCGAGAAGTTCTCGAGACCGCGGACCTCGAACCGATAGCGCAGCCGGCATCCTGCCTCGAGCAATATCCCCAGGGCTCGACCTGACCCATCCCTTAGCCGATCGCCCCACATCGGCGACTCACCCCCAACCTAACAGACTACCGGCTCTCGAGATCACTCTTGCTGCCTAACCGTCTGTTCGATCAGCGAAACGTCCTCGCATCGCTCAGAACAAGAGGGAAAGGACCGTCGAACTCCGAACAGCGCACCATGGAGTCTCGGCAAGCATTATAATAACATCGCTACCGGAAACAACTCCTGCAACCCCTGGGCCACGGGCAGCGTTCGATTCTGTTATGATTGTCATCCGTAGCAGACTGGGGCGAGTTGGCGGGCAAAGGGACGTTCAGAGCCTGCAGGCGTGGTTTTACATCGCTATGTTGCCCTTGTCTTCTTTGTCACTGTTGTCTTTCCGCTCTGTCGTCCTTCAGCCTCCGCGCGTTGATTGCGTCTACCCCTTAGACGCATTCATCGACTGGAATTGCCCCCCTTCTCTGCCTTAACACCTAACTGGGATGGGTCGGACGTTCTAGGCATGTAAATTGCAGGGTTGGCCAAAGAGTGCACCCTTCCCTCATTCCCGGCTCGGATAGGCGAATACTATGGTGACGAGGAGCGTCCACAGCGGGATGTTAGAGTGCATCCACTCTCCAGCCCAGCTAAAGGGCTTAACGTCTCAAGAACTGGCCAAGCTGGCCGCCGATATCCGTGCGGAATTGGTCAGCAGGGTACCCCAGAACGGTGGCCACCTGGCGTCCAACCTGGGAGTCGTGGAGCTGACCATAGGGCTCCACAGGGTCTTCGACAGCCCTCGCGACAAGATAGTGTGGGATGTCGGCCACCAGAGCTACGTCCACAAGCTGCTCACCGGTCGAAGAGAATCCTTCTCTACCATCCGCCAGTACGGCGGGCTGTCCGGCTTCCCCGACCCGGCCGAAAGCCCCCACGACGCCTTTGGCGCGGGCCACGCCTCGACTTCGCTCTCCGCAGCCTTGGGCATGGCTATCGCCCGCGACCGCGCCGGCAAGACCCACCACGTTCTGGCCGTGATCGGCGACGGCTCCTTCGGTGGTGGAATGGCCTTCGAGGCTCTCAACCACGCGGGCCACCTCGGCACAAGATTGATCGTCGTCCTGAACGACAACGGGATGTCCATCTCTCCCAGCGTGGGCGCACTTTCCAAGCTTCTGAATGTCGTCAGACTGGACTATCGATACGAAAGGGCCAAGGCAGAGACCAGGAGAGCGCTCAGCCTCCTTCCGCTTGGAGCGCCTGCATGGAAGCTGGGCAAAGAGGTGAAGAACCGGTTCAAGAGGGCCATCCTTCCTAG
>DAHXJB010000581.1:0-1646 GCA_027372455.1 Chloroflexota bacterium
ATCCGACAGCCCGATAGGCCGGGCATTGCGGCTGTACGACGATCAGCCTCTGGGCATTCGGGCTTTCGTCCGCACACGCCATCTGCTCTGCCCCATGTCTGCCATCGAGCGCCACGTTCCCGCCCGGGGGCGGATCCTCGATCTTGGCTGCGGCCATGGACTGTTTTCGGCGTTGATGGCGATCGCGTCGCCGGAACGATCCATCGTCGGGGTCGACCCCTCTCACGCCAAGGTCGATGTGGCGTCCCGGTTGGCCGGCAAGCTGCCGAACGTGGAGGTCCTTCAGGGTACCGTGGAGAGCTTTGGCGAGGGCAATCTGGATGCGGTCACCATTCTCGACGTTCTCTACCTGCTGCCGCCTGCGGAGAAGGAGAGGGTCTTGCGGCGAGTTCGGGAGCTGCTCGCGCCGGATGGGCAGCTTATACTCAAGACCAACGATACCCATCCTGTGTGGAAATATCGTTGGGCGCGATTCGAGGAGGAGATCGTGACCAGGTTGGGGATCACCATGGGAGGGTCGGATCTCCACTTTTTCTCCTGCGTCCAGACGGCAAGCCTGTTACAACAGATTGGTTTCAGGGATGTCCAGGTGGTGCATTTGCCCACCCTCATGCCCTACCCCCACGCCCTCTTCCACTGCGTCAAATGAGTGTCCAACTCTCGGTGGTGATCCCCGCCTACAACGAGGAGAAGGTCATCGGCACCACCATCTCCAAGGTGGCTCCCTACCTGGAAGCTCGAGGCGAGAACGAGTTGATCGTGGTGGACGACGGGAGTCGCGATGGCACGGCCGAAGTTGTGAAGGACTTGATGTCGGAGTATCGCTGCCTCCGATTGGTGCAGAACGGGAGGAACGGGGGCAAGGGGCGGGCCGTGAAGGAGGGGATTCTCCAGTCTCGGGGAGAGTACGTCCTCTACACCGATGCGGATCTGGTCTATCCGATCGAGGGGGCCGAGTCCTTCATGGCGGCGTTGAAGGATGGGGCGAGCGTGGCTATCGGCAACCGATCCCACCCGGACACCCTGTTCGCCCTGAACCCGCGCCACTTCTCCTACATATATCAGCGCTATCTGGTGGGTCGAGCCTACATCTTCATCGTGAACCTGCTGCTGGGGTTGAGGGTGGAGGATACCCAGTGCGGATTCAAGCTGTTTCGGGGAGATGTGGCGAGGGACATATTCAGCCGGACTAGAACCTACAATTTCGCCTTCGACGTGGAGGCTATACACATCGCCCGACTGCTCGGCTATCGGATCGTGGAACTTCCGGTTTACTTCCTCTACCTGGGAGAGCAGAGCAGCGTCGAGCTGATTAGGGACTCATTTCAGATGTTCGGGGCGCTGCTCGAGATCCGGCGCAAGGGCAAGAGGGGCGTCTACTCTACCCCCCACCTGGACCCGTCGCTGTGAACGAGAAGTTGGCGACCGTGGTGGTGAAGATCGCGATTGCCCGGCTGCTTCTAACTCCATCGGCCTGATCGGCCGCACCGACGTCTGGTCCTTTGGATTGTGCCTACTGCTTCGACACAGTGAAGGTGATGGTTACTGTCATGCTGAGCGAAGCGAAGCATCTCCACATTCCGCCGAGGAGATCCTTCGCTATCGCTCAGGATGACACTGGTCAGAACCATTGTGTCGCCGCACTA
>DAHXJB010000585.1:0-10013 GCA_027372455.1 Chloroflexota bacterium
CTCTATCATCGCCGGAAGGACGGCTCGGGTACAGAGAAAGACGCCCTTCAGATCCACGTTCATGATCAGATCCCACTCTTCCACGCTGATATCCGTCACCGGTGTGGGTCTGGTAATGCCCGCACAGTTGGCCAATATATCGATGCGCCCGAAGGACTCCCTTGTCCGGTCTGCCATCCACCGCGTCTGTTCCTCGCTGGTGACATCCACCGCAATGGCCAATGCGCGTTGCCCCAGATCGCGCACCTCCGCCGCAATCCCTTCCGCTCCCGTCAGATTCAGGTCGGCGATGACGACAGCTGCGCCTTCTCGTGCCATCGCTATCGCTGCCGCCCGACCGATGCCCCGTCGGGTGCTGGCACCAGTGACTATGGCAACCCTACCTTCCAACAGCATGTCTGACCTTCCCACACGATTATGGAGCCCGGCGCCTCTTGACTTCCGGCTCTTGCCGGCCGTATTCTCCGCACAAGACCTAACCTCGTCAAGATACTCCGGTACTACACGGCCTGCAAGCGCCGAACCCTTGGATCTTTCCCATGGACATCCGCACCTCGTTTTCGTGCGCCGAAACAGAGATGTGTCTGATCCACATAGACAGGACAGGAGCGGGGACCATGTCGGACTTTGAACGAGCACGGGATCTGATACGCGAACTCAAGGGGAACAGCTACGTCTACGGACCAGGGGTGCTGGTCGAGGTCGGAAGACTTGCGGCTGAGCTGGGCACACGCGCAGCCCTGGTATACGACGTCTTTCCGGGTAACGAGCGCTTCGTCAACAAGATCAGGGATTCGCTGGCTTCCCACGGTGTGGAGCTGGTGGGGGAGATCGAGGGCGCGAAACCCAACGCCCCGCGAGAGGATCTCTTCCGCATCGCGGACGATCTGAAGGTCGCGGATCCCGACATCATCGTGGTGATGGGCGGCGGCAGCACCATCGATGCCGCCAAGGCGGCGGAGGTGCTTCGCACCCTTGGTGGCTCCGTCGATGACTACTTCGGCGTGGGCAAGGTGACCCAGGCACTGAATGCCACGGGCAAGACCCTCGCTCCCTTGGTCGCCATCCAGACTGCAGCCAGCACCGGAGCTCACCTCACCAAGGGTTCCAACATCACCGACTATAAGACCGGGCAGAAGAAGCTCATCATAGACGTAGCCCTCACCCCGCCTCGAGCAATCTTCGATTACGAGATGACCTTCTCCATGCCACCCAGCTTCACGACCGACGGTGCCCTGGATGCCGTTGCCCACATGCTGGAGGTGTTCTACGACTCCGTCGGAAAGCCCTACTACGGGAAGATGACCGAGGTAGCCCCTCTAGGGATCGGCCTGGTGGTGAAATACCTGGAGCGGGCAATCAAGAACGGGAATGACGTGGAGGCTCGCACCGGTTTGGCCCTGGCCGCCGACATGGGGGGATACGCCATCTGCGTGGGTGGCACCAACGGTGCCCACCTGAACAGCTTCTCCCTGGTAGACATTCTCAGCCATGGTCGCGCCTGCGCCATGATGAACCCCTATTACGCCGTATTCTTCGCTCCGGCTGTGGAAGAGCCGCTGCGCATGGTGGGCAAGGTCTACAGGGACGCCGGACTCACCACAGCAGACCTGAACGCTCTCAAAGGACGAGAGCTAGGCATAGCTGTGGCAGAGGCAATGATAGCCTTCAGCAAGCGGATCGGCTTCCCCACCCACCTGAACGAGGTGAAAGGCTTCACCGATGAGCATATCCGCCGGGCACTCGCAGCGGCGAAGGACCCGGCGCTCAAGATGAAGTTGGAGCAGATGCCTGTTCCTCTGACGGCCCAGATGGTGGACAAGTACATGAGCCCAATCCTGGAAGCCGCCAAGACGGGCGACCTCAGTTTGATCACGAACGTCGCTTAGCAACTGATTGACCTCGGTCCCGGAGACACGGAGAACGCGAAGCCATTTGGCGGATATCTCCCTGTCTCTATGGCCGAGGAAATCACAGAAGATCCGCTGCCTCCGGTCAAATTGGGAACTCTAGAACAAAGGGGACGCCAGCAAGACGTATCGTCTGGAGTCGGGTTCGGGAGGATGGCTAGCTTTCGATCTTCCTGCGACCGGACTCGAAAACCCTTTCGACTCCAGACGGCACGTCTCGCCGTCGCAGGCCGCCGCGCAAGTTCTCCTCGATGTGCTCAATGTGCTCATGCATGGCAATCGAGGCGGCATTGCGATCCCGGAGGCGAATCGCCTCGAAGATCCGACGGTGGTCTTGATGTGAGAGGCTCAACCGCTGGGTGGCGGATAGCGCGGCGGAGCCAAGCCGGTGGAATAGGAAAAGCTCCGAAGAGACGAAGCGCCGGTAGACCGCATTGCGCGTGGCCTGCGCGATAGCCACGTGGAACCCCGTGTCCAGACCGATGCCCCTGGTCTCGTCGTCCAACGGGGTGTGGAGGTTATCATCCATCCGCACGAGATCCTCGCTGGTGGCTCGCTCGGCGGCTAGTCCGGCCATGGGAACTTCCAGGAAGCGCCTGACCTCCAGCAAATCCAAGATACCGGCATCCTCGATCGCTTGAGAGATGGTATTGGGGCCCTCCGGCGCTGGTTGCAGTTCGGCCACAAACCTGCCGTAACCAACCCTGCTGGTAACCAGTCCGGCGTTCTCCAGCACCCTGAAAGCCTCTCGCAGGGTCGCCCTACTGACCGAGAGGGTGAGAGCTAGCTCCCGCTCCGGAGGCAGGCGGTCCCCGGGGCGCAACTCCCGCTCCTCTATCAGGTTTCGGAACTGATCCACGATGACCTCGTAGGTCAGCGTCCTCTGGACCTTTTCAAACCTGCTCGCGTCGTTACCCATCTCACGGCCTTTCCATCGGTCTGACTCACCGGGTTCGCGCGTCAGCCGATTTGTCACCAGGCTCCCATGCCCGTCTCAAACAAAACAGAGGCCTGCCACAACACGGTGATCGAATCCGAGGGCACCGACAGCATCGAGGACGGCTGGTCAGTCCACTAGTCCAATCCTAGCACGGTTGAAAGTCTCCCAGCAAGACGAACCGTCCAGACATCCCACACCAAACCCAGAAGAACCCAGAGGAACAGCTTGACAACCTCGATCAAGCTCATTATTCTGTGGTCTGCTGGGCTAACCACTATCCCACTGACCCAATCTCCAATTCGTTCGTCCGGGAGTCCAGAGCCTCTCAACTCTGCCTCAGGAGTGGTAGGAGAGTGGGCCAGTATCTCAGTAGCAGTGAGCGTCTCATTCTCCGCTGGTGCACCTCTCCTCTACGAAGGAGGGGACCGCGCAATGCCGCGCGACGCAACGTAGCCGGCAACTCATCCGTTCGATCTCCAGTTCCATCATTCATGCGTGTGCTGTCGTAGCCTCGAATGCCCTGAGAGGACTAAGGTTCAAGTCTGCTATTGGTGGGCCGCGCCATATGCTGCGCATCATGCCGTCGTGTTGAGGGGGTTGCATGGAGAACAGGGCCACAAAGAAATCGCTGTTCACTCACTGTGTGGAATGGGTGGCGACGCTGCTGCTACTCATCCTGGTCGCCCTAGTCACGGCACAGGTGTTCATGCGCTATGTCATGCAATCTCCCCTAACGTGGAGCGAGGAGATGGCGAGGATGACCTTCGTCTGGTTCGCCTTCGTCGGTGCGGGCATCGGCTTTCGTTATCACCAGGACCTGCGCGTGGTCTTCTTTGCCGAGATGCTACCGCTGCGTCCCCGTCTCTATCTGCAGCTAGCCGTCCATCTCGTCGAGGTCGCCTTTATGGGGGTTCTCTTGTACAACGGCTGGGTCCTCTGCCAGCTCCTCTTCCCCACTCCCACTCCAGCCCTCTACTGGTCCGAGGATACCTTCTATGGGGGCGTCATCGCTGGCGGGGTAGTAATCCTCGCCTATGCCCTGCTGCGGGCAAAGGAAACCATGGATGACATCCGTGAAGTAGGAAGGAGCAAATAGCGGCACATGCTTCTCCTACTCTTCGTATCCATGATGGTGTTCATAATTCTGGGGATGAACGTCGGCATCTCCATGGGTCTCGCAAGCCTGACCTACATCCTCTTTCAAGCAAGCACCGGGAACATGACGCCCCTTACGATCATCCCGCAGAAGATGGTCAACGGCGTCAACTCATTCCCGCTGCTGGCAGTGCCCCTCTTCATGCTGGCCGGAGAGCTGATGAACCGAGGCGGCACCACCGAGCGGTTGGTCCGCTTCGCGACCGGGCTCGTGGGCCACATCACCGGGGGACTGGCCAACGTGGTGGTGGTGGTGAACATGATCATGGCCGGCATGTCCGGCTCTGCCGTCGCCGATGCAGCCGCCACCGGTTCCGTCTTGATCCCGGCCATGAAGAAGGCCGGCTATCCCGCGGCCTTCGCGGCCGCCATCGTGGGCGCCGCGGCCGCGATCGGTCCCATCATCCCCCCCAGCATACCTATGGTGCTGATCGGCTCCATGGTGGAGATCTCCGTGGGCCGGATGTTCGCAGGGGGTTTCATTCCAGGCATAATGATTGGCCTGGGCCTGATGATATGGACCCGGGTGGTGGCTAAGCGAGAGGGTTTCCCCCTGGAACCTCGGATGGCTTGCGGTGAACTGTTGCAGTCCACCAGGGAGTCGGTGCTGGCGCTCCTGATGCCACTCGCGATCGTCGGTGCCATAGTGAGCGGGGCCACGACCCCTACCGAGGCCGCCATGGTCGGTGTGCTCTACGCCCTGGTCCTCGGGCTCTTCATCTACCGCGAGCTGCACATCCGTGACTTGCCGGAGATCTTCGTCGGCACGGCGGTCAGCTCGGGCGGGGTGATGCTGGCCGTAGCGGGGGCGACCCTTTTTGGCTGGATCGCCACCGGCGAGAACCTCGGCCCTCTCGTAGCCAATTTCCTCTTGACGGTCTCGGGCCACAATGTCGCCATCATCAAGGCGTTGATGCTGATGATCGTCTTCATCCTTGGCCTGCTGATGGAGCCGATTCCCGCCCTGGTGTTGATGGTGCCTATCCTTCTACCGGTCGCAAAATCCATTGGTATGGATCCAGTCCAGTTCGGAGTTCTCTTTACCGCCACGATCACCGTTGCCATGGGTATGCCGCCGGTAGGCCTAACTCTCATGCTCATGACCTCAATTTCCAGGGAGCGAATGACAGAAGTAGGCAAGGCTATCCTCCCAATGGTGGTTGTCAGCCTCATCGTTCTGGTTATCTGCACCTACGTGCCAGAGACAGTGCTCTGGCTGCCCAATCTGCTCATGGGGGCCGAGAAGTAGAGGAACCGCCACCAAAGCAGCCTGTGGAGGAGAGGCATTGGAGTCTTCGTATAGCAGCTTGTCAGGCAAGGTAGCCATCGTGACCGGAGCCGCTCAGGGCATCGGTCGCACGGTCGCCGAGACCCTGGCAGCTCACGGGGCCAGAGTGGCCCTGGTCGACGTCAAGCCGGATCTGGTGGAGCAGGGGGTCACTGCCATCGTCGATCAGGGTGGAACGGCCGTCGCCGTATCCGCCGATGTGACCAACATTCAGCAGGTCAGGCAGATGGTCGACCGCGTGGTGACGGCCTTGGGCACCGTGGACATCTTGGTCAACAACGCCGGGGTGCTGCGCAACACGCCCATCGTGGAGATGGCTGAAGAAGAGTGGGACCTTGTGCTGGACGTCTGTCTCAAAGGCGCCTTCCTCTGTTCCCAGGCTGTGCTCCCCATCATGATGTCGAAACGATACGGCAAGATAGTGAACATTTCATCCCTCGCAGCACGGAGCACCAGCGTCCTGGGAGGGGCAGCCTACACCTCAGCCAAGGCGGGCTTGCTTGGCTTCAGCCGGCATCTGGCGAGAGAGGCAGCCCCTTACGGGATCAACGTCAATGCGCTGTGCCCCGGGGCGACGGACACTCCGATGACCCGGGGAGGTGCCGGCGGCCCCGAGCAGTTCGAAGATATGGGAAAAAGGGTGCCGCTCGGGCGCTGGGGAGTACCCCAGGATCAAGCCAACGCAGTCCTGTTTCTGGTATCGGAAGCGTCCTCCTTCATCACTGGAGCCACTATCGACGTCAACGGCGGGCAGATCATGGTGTAGGAAACTGTTGAGCAGGGCAAAGCCACGGGAGCCGTCCAAGATTGGCAATGTAGCGAGACCGGTAACGATCGGTCCGCTGCGAGCATCTTTGGAAACCAGGCAGAGGCTCGAATACTGACAGGAGGGAATCCCATGGAAGACAGAGGCCACGCGGAGACCGAGTCCACGCGCCACCTAAACCGGCGCACATTCCTTAAGGCTGCCCTCGGCGTTGCCGGCACAGCCCTGCTAGCGGCCTGCGCCCCATCGAAAGCGCCTAGCCCCACGGTTGCCCCCGCCAAGGCGGCTGCTGCCCAGCCCACCACCGCGCCCGCATCAGCGGCAGCACCTACCGCGGCAGCCAGTAGCAACCCCCAGCAGCCCCTGCATTTCAAGTCCGGCACCACCGAGCCACCATCCAGCCCGGTTGCCGCCGGATGGATAAAGTACGTCAAGCTGATCGACGAACGAACCAACGGCAAGATCAAGATCGACTTCTTCCCGTCCGGCCAGATCGGCGGCGAACAGCAGATGGTCCAGGGCATTCAGATGGGCACCGTGGGCATGGAAAATACCAGCACGACGGGCTACCCGGTCTACGACGTCCTGTGGATCCCCTACATATTCCGCGACAGGGAACACATGTGGAAAGTCTTCCGCGGTCCCATCGGCAAGCAATGGAGCGAACAGTACATCAAGGACCGAGGCATTAGGGTGATGGGCTACGCTTACCGATCGCCTCGTGACCTGACCACCAGCAAGCTGAAGGTGACCAAGGTCTCCGATTTGAAGGGCGCCAAGATCCGCGTTCCAGAAGCCGCCCCTATCGTGGCCGGTTTCAAGGCAATGGGAGCGAACCCGACCCCCATGGGTTGGCCCGAAGTATTCACCGCTCTTCAGCAGGGCACCGTGGATGGCCAGGAGAACCCGCTTGAGACCATAGCCGCTAACAAGCTGTGGGAAGTCCAGAAGTACGTGATGCTGACCGAGCACATCTACATACCATGGCTGGAGTTGATCGACGAGCGACTCTGGCAGAAGATGACCCCGGAAACCCAGAAGATCATGACCGATACCTGGAACGAGATCGCCGACGAGGTGGAGAAAGAGGTCCTGGCCAACGACAAGAAGTACCAGCAGCAACTCAAGGACAATGGCATGACTGTGATCGGTCCCCCGGAACTCGATATCCAGTCTTTCCGCGACGCCGTCAAGGATGTCTGGAAGGATTACGCCCCCAAGGCATGGGGCAATGGCGTCTGGGAGAAAGTTCAGGCTACGAAGTAGCAGCAAGCTAGCCGGAGCCGGCCCGAGCGCTGCTTCTCCTTGAGATGGGGGGACGGCGGGTCAGACACTCGCCAGGGTGTCGCCTGTCGTTCCTCTTTCGCTTGTCACCAGTGTGGTCCGTCTCCGGCAAAGTGGAGTTAACAATGATAGAGGAAACCAAGGACATGGATCAGGCCCTGGACCGCGGCGCGTCCATGTCGCTTCTGACAACGATGATGAGGATTCGGGACTTTGAGGCGAGGGTAGAAGAGCTCTTCTTCGCCTGGCAGATCGCGGGCTCGGTGCACCTGTACATTGGCGAGGAGGCGGTCGCGACAGGGGTTTGCAGCGCTCTCCGGCCGAACGATTACCTCACCAGCACCCACCGGGGTCATGGACACGCTATTGCCAAGGGAGCCCAACTCGACCGCATGATGGCTGAGCTGTTCGGTCGCAAGACAGGCTACTGCAAGGGTAAGGGCGGATCGATGCACATCGCCGACTTCTCCGTGGGCATGCTGGGAGCCAACGGCATCGTGGCCGGCGGCCTGCCCATCGCCGTCGGGGCCGGGCTCTCCGCGAAGATGCGGCAGTCTGGTCAGGTGGTGGCCTGCTTCTTTGGAGACGGAGCGACCAGTCGGGGCACTTTCCACGAGGCACTCAACATGGCCGCCGTTTTCCGGCTGCCGGTGCTGTTCGTCAACGAGAACAACCAGTACGCCTCCACGACGCCGGCAAGCTACGGCGTCTCGGTGGAAGACGTGGCCTCCAGGTCAGCAGGCTACGGCATCCCGGGCGTCGTGGTCGACGGCAACGACGTCCTTGCCGTGCGAGAGAGCGCCCTCGCGGCGGTGGAGCGGGCACGGGCCGGTGAGGGTCCAACGCTGCTGGAGTGCAAGACCTACCGCTGGCGTGGTCACTACGTTGGTGACCCGGAGCAATACCGAGATAAGGAAGAGGTGCTTCGCTGGCGGGAGCGCTGCCCGATTCAGCGATTCCAGAAGCTGCTGATGGAGAACGGAACGACACGGCAGGGCGAGATTGACGAGATTTCACGCCGCATCGAAGAAGAGGTCGCGGCGGCGGAACGGTTCGCACAGGAGAGCCCGCTCCCCGATCCCGACGAGGCCCTGGACGACCTCTTCGCGAATCCCCTGCGAGGGCGAAGATGAGGAACATCAACTTTGCCGAAGCCACCCTGGAGGCGATGCAGGAGGAGGTGAGGCGCGATCCGGGCGTGTTCGTCCTGGGCGAGGACATCGCGCGGCAGGGCGGCATCTTCGGGCAGTTCAAAGGACTGACGGCCGAGTTCGGGCCGGACCGCGTGCTGGACACCCCCATTTCCGAGGCCGCCATAGTCGGCTCTGCGCTGGGGGCCGCGATGACCGGCATGAGACCCGTCGTCGACATCCATTTCGCCGACTTCATGACCTGCGCCATGGACGAGTTGGTCAACCAGATCTCCAAGGTCCGCTACATGTCGGGCGGGCAGGCCAAGGCCCCGCTGGTGATTCGAGCCCCGGATGGCATCGCACGACAGGTGGCCGCGCAGCACTCCCAATCGTTGGAAGCCTGGTTCCTCCATACCCCGGGCCTGAAGATCGTCATCCCCTCGAACCCGGCCGACGCCAAAGGGCTTCTCAAGTCGGCGATCCGGGATGACGACCCGGTACTCTACTGCGAGCACAAGTCGCTGTATCGAATGAAGGGTCCAGTGCCCGAGGATGAGTACCTGATACCCCTCGGTCAGGCTGCAGTGCGCCGGCATGGAAAGCACGCAACGCTAGTCACCTACTCCATGATGGTGACCAAGGCTCTGGAAGCGGCGGATCAGTTGGCGAGAGACGGGATCGAAGTCGAGGTGGTCGATCTGCGAAGCCTGGTACCCCTCGACATGGAAACCCTTCACCGCTCGGTTAAGAAGACGAAGCGGGTCCTGGTGGCCCACGAGGCCAACCGGCGAGGAGGGGTCGGGGCGGAGATCGCCGCCACGCTCGGTGAGGATCTTTACGACTACCTGGATGCCCCGGTGAAGCGGATCGGCGCCAAGGATACCCCCATACCTTTCTCCGCTCCCATGGAGCGCTTTGTCATTCCCCAGGTGGAGGACCTCGTCGCGGCCGTCCGCGAGCTGATGGTGGGATGTCCACTATGACCAGACAAATCACCATGCCCCAACTGGGTTTCACCATGGTCGAAGGCACGGTCAACGAGTGGCGCAAGCGAGAGGGAGAATCGGTGGCCAAGGGCGAAGCGCTGCTGGAGGTGACCACCGAGAAGGTTAGCATCGAGGTTGAGTCCCCGGTGTCCGGTGTTGTGCAGCAGATACTGGTGCACGCGGGGTCCACGGTACCCGTGGGAGCGCCAATTTGCCTGGTCGCCGCGGAAGCCGAAGCGACGGACTCGGTCCCGGCAGTGGAAGCAGAGCCAACGGACACAGTCCTGGAGCCGGAAACCGTCGCTGAAGTTGCGGAGCCTCGAATCAGGGCATCGGGCCTCGCCAAGCGGCTGGCCAGGGAAAAGGGGATCAACCTGGCCGCCCTCCATGGTAGCGGCCCCGGCGGTCGAATCCTGGAGGCGGACGTGCTCGGCTACCTGGCACAGCACAACAGCCCCCAGTCCCCAACCGCCGGCCCCAGGCAGGGGCAACGGGTGCCCTTCACGGGAACCAGGCGGGTGATTGGCGAGCGGATGTTCCAGAGCGTCCGA